>JBAWDI010000626.1:0-13897 GCA_049590695.1 Bryobacteraceae bacterium | reverse complement strand
GGCATACCCCAGCTTCCACTTGGCCTCATAGAGCGGCATCCGGAGCGCCTTCACCAGCGGCTCCAGGCCATCCAGCATCCCGAGCACCGGCTGAACCGGCTGTCCCGCGCTTCGCAGTTGATTCGTCAACTGCCGCAGTTCGAGCAGCGCCCCATCCACCTGGCTCAGATTCTGTTCGATCCGTTGGAAGGCGTGATCGTCCGGCGTTTCCTTCGGCGCCGGCATTTGCGGAAAGTACACCTGAATGGCCCGCGCTAAACCGTTTTCCGCCGCCTCCGTCTCCGCCGTGATGCGGGAACTAATCGCATCCATTCCATTCGCCAGCTCCTCGTTGCGCTGCGCCCGTGCCGGATCGCTCGCCGCATATTGCGCCACGCGCCCGGAAAACACCGACAGATACGCTTTGCACACGCGCATCAAGAGTTCGTATACGGATTTCCCGGAAGCCATCTCGCAACTGCGCGCGACCCAGGAATCGAGGGCCGCGTCCGCCCCCACCTTCTCCGGATCCAGGAAACCCAGCTTTTCGAACGCGATTGCGGCGCGTCCCGCCGCTTCTCCCGCGCCGAATGCATCCCCGGCATCCCCCATCACCTGCGACAGATCGGCGTAAGCCATGGCCATCGGCAGCGGCTCGGGCGGATGGTCCGGATCGAAAAGCGATCCCAGGATTCTTTGTGTCGCCCGGTCGATATCCCCCGTGACGCGCAGTTCCAGCGCCGCCGCTTTTTGGCGCGATTGGCCGGCGTGCTCGCCGTCGTCCGCCTGGTCGAAAAACTCGCCGCTTTTGGCGTACCAATCGAGCGCTGCCGTGCTGTCGCCCAGGTTCGCCGACGCATCCCCCAGCGCCTCGGCTGTTGCGCCGCAAAAATAGAGCGCATTGGGGCGCGCTGTGTTATCCGGCGCAGCTTCCTGGCAGAGTTGCTCGAACTCGCCCAAAATCGCCTTCAGATCCTCAACCGTTGCCGGATTCACCAGTCCCGGCGTCGTATGCACACTCATCAAACGCTCGCTGATCGGCCCGATCTTTTCCACCAGCGCGTTTCCCGCCAGCGTTCCGGGTGAAAGCTGCGCGATATCCGGGTAAAGTCCCGTGAGTACCGCGCCGATCTGGCCGATGTTGTACAGGCTCTCCGCGCGATGGAACTCCTCGGGCGTGGCCGTCCCGTTCTGGTAGGCCGCGTACAGCGCTTGCAACTGTTGCGCCGCCGCGGGCCCCTCGAACCCGGCGTCTTTCATGAGCTTCAAGTAGAGCACGCGCGAAAGGCGATACCACGGCCGAAGTACGTCTTCGCTTTGGCCCTGAAACGCCGCCTGGGCAGCCGCCGCGCACTGCACGAAAGGAAGGCCCAGCCAGCTCTCCATCGTCCGCAGACGCTCCAGGTTCTGCGCCTTCAGGTCGCCGTTTAGAAATGTGGCCCGGTATAGCTCCCAATCCGGCATGCGGCCTCCTTAGCCGTCCCAGCATCCCGCGGCTGAAACCAACCGTTCCATTAGAATACATGGAAGCTCTTATGGAATGAAATGTCAGCGACCATAGGAAGCCGGTGGCGCCGAGGCTGGAGCCGCTGTTGCAGACTCCGATGGCCAGGGTGCGGGCCTCGGGCCAGCGCGGCCGGCGTTCCTCCCGCGGACCACCAAATCGTTGTCGAAAACGCCCCGGCGCTCCGGCAAGCCGGCTGAGGGGATTGTCCTTGTCCGCGTAACCGCGCTGAACGACATGGAGGCGGTGCGGCGGTCGAACCCGGTGATGCCGCCGCAGCGGCCCGAGTGCGCCCCAACCCGTGCCGGCTATAGCGCCGCTTCGCCGCGCGTATCGTCGCGGATGCGGACGGCTTCCTCCACCTCGGACACGAAGATCTTGCCGTCTCCGATGGCGCCGGTGCGCACGGCCTCGACGATGGCGCGAATCACTTCGTCTTTGCGGGCGGAAGGCACCACCATTTCGAGCTTGAGCTTGTGGAGGAAATCCACCTGGTACTCGCGGCCGCGGTAAACCTCTTTATGCCCTTTCTGGCGGCCGTGCCCGCGCACCTCGCTGACGGTGAGACCGTCGATGCCGATGTTTCTGAGCGCCTCCCGGGCGTTCTCCAGCTTGGAGGGTTGGATGACTGTTTCAATTTTGATCATGGGCCTATGCCTCGAAATTGTAACCCTCTTCACCGTGCAGCGAAAGGTCCATGCCGGTATCTTCCTCGCGTTCCTTCATGCGGAGCGGCGTCACCAGCGCGGTGATCTTGAGCGCTACGAGCGTGCCCACCACGGCTAGACCGATGCCGATTCCGGCGCCGATGAGCTGATTCAGCACCTGGGCGGGGTTGCCGTCGATCCAGCCGAGCGCGGCGGGCTGGCCGTTGGCCAGTTTGAGGCCCGAGTTCACAACGCGCGTGGCGAACACTCCGGTGAGCAGGCAGCCCGCGAAACCGCCGACGCCGTGAACGCCGAAGACGTCGAGCGAATCGTCGTAGCGGAACTTTTCCTTGGCCACGGTTACCATGAAGTGGCACAGCGCGCCGGCCACGAGGCCGATGAGTATGGCGCTGAAGGGTTCGACGAAGCCCGCGCCCTGGGTGACGGTGGCGAGTCCGGCGACCGCGCCGGAAATGGCGCCCAGCGCGCTGGCTTTTCCGTTGCGCACGCGTTCGGCCACCATCCACGACACCGCGCCGGCGGCGGCGGCAAAATGGGTAGCCACGAATGCGCTGGTGGCCAGCGGGGACGCCGCCAGCGCGCTGCCGGCGTTGAAGCCGAACCAGCCCACCCACAGCAGGCACGCGCCGATGAAGCTGAGCGTCAGGCTGTGCGGCACAAACTTCTCCTGCGGATAGCCCACGCGCTTGCCGATGTAGAGCGCGGTGACCAGGGCCGAGAATCCGGAGGTGATGTGGACCACGGTTCCGCCGGCAAAATCGAACACCGGGTACTTGCCGCCCTGAAACGCGTTGAGAAAGCCGCCGCTACCCCACACCATGTGCGCCACCGGGAAGTACACGAAGAACGCCCACAGCGTCGAGAAGACCACCATGGCGCGAAAGCGCACGCGTTCGGCAAACGCGCCGGTAATCAGCGCCGGCGTGATGATGGCGAACATGAGCTGATAGATCATGAACGTCTGGTGGGGAATGGTGGGGGCGTAGAGCGGGTTGGGTTCGGCTCCCACCCCGCGCAGGAACAGATAGCGCAGGTCGCCGATGAACGGGTTGCCCGGGGCGAACACCAGGCTGTAGCCGCAGACCGCCCACAGCAGGGTGATGACCGCCATCATGGCAAAGCTCTGCATCATGGTGCCGAGCACGTTCTTCCGGCGCACCAGTCCGCAGTAGAACAGAGCCAGACCGGGGCCCGTCATCATGAGCACCAGCGCGGCGCTGACCAGCATCCAGGCGTTGTCGCCAGCCGACTGGGAGGCGGCTACCGCGGCCTGCAAGGCCCGCAGTTCGGCGCGATCTACTGGCGGCGCTTGCGCCAGGGCGGAGGAAGAGAACAGCAATAGTACAGCAAATACACGATTCGACAACTTGGTCTCCTCAACGTGGAGATAGGTCCCGCGCACAAGGCGGGCAAATCTCACGTTAAGAGATGGCGCGGCGCGGGGCCACAAGAAAGAATGAATCTGCCCGATAGAAAGAATTTATGGCCCAACAAACCGAGCTTGACGGCGCGGCGATGACCGGCCTTGAATCCGTGAATCGCGGTTCGAATCCACGACGGGGAGCCAACTCCAACCCCCTTGTCAACAAAGACATTGGTTGAGCAGCCGGAGGGCTAATACGTACTGGCGTTCTGATATTATACGTGTATGGCAAAGCTCACCTTGAGTGTGGACATCCACGTGGTTTCGCGCGCGAAGCAATACGCGAAACTGCGAGGCGTCTCCGTATCGGAGATGGTTGAGGCCTACCTTGCCGCGGTGGCTGAGCCGCCTTCTCGCGCCACGCGTGCTGCTCCGATTCTGAGTTCGGTTCGGGGAGTTCTCAAGAATGCGGACATCGCCGGGTATCGCGAGCATCTGGCGGCAAAATATCGATGAAGAAGATCCTCTTCGATACCAATGTCGTCCTGGACGTTCTGCTCGATCGGCAACCTTATGTGGAGGCAAGCGCGGCGGCTTGGGCGGCCGTCGAGGCAGGCATCTCGGAAGGGATGCTGGCCGCTCACGCGGTGACGACGATCCACCACCTGGTCCGAAAAGAGATGGGCAACATCAAAGCCAGGCGGATCATCACGGCGATCCTGAGAGTCTTTGGAGTAGCCGCCGTCGATGGCGCGGTCGTTCGGGAGGCGCTGCAATTACCATTCTCTGACTTTGAGGATGCGGTGACCGCAGCCGCCGCGCGATTGGCGGGTTGTGAGTGCATCGTGACGCGTGACCCGAAAGGGTTTCGCGGATCTCCGGTCCGATCCCTTACACCAGAAGCGGTAACACCGCTTTTGGACAAGGAATGAGGCGGAGAGGTGGTTGGAAACCACGTTTTTCGGGGAGCCAACTCTCAGCCGTACTCTATGTTGTTCCCCACCGCTACCGAGCGGGCTATAGCTTTCAGGCGCGCTGCTTGATCGTCAGTCATTGCTACCGGGAACCCGATTCCGTGATCCGGCTGATCTCCGCCAGGCGCGCGACAGCGCAGGAAGAAGAAGTGTACTGGAGTCTCCGATGAGAAGTGAATACGATTTTTCCAAGTCCCGCCAGAACCCCTACGCCAATCGACTCAAGCGCCAGATCACCCAGTCAAATACTTCTTTCAAATTCGCGGCCCGCGCCCGAATACGCTCCAGTGCGGTGCGCGCTTGCAGTTTGTCGATTCGGGTGGCGTTGGGAACCAGACGGGCGACGGGTTTGCCGTGACGCGTGATGGTGATTTCCCCGCCGTCCTCGACCCGGTCCAGGAGCATCCCGAGCTTGTTTTTCGCTTCAAAGGCTCCGATTTCCACGATTGGCCTCTGTAACAAGCCAGCTTAAGCTAGCTTATTACATACTTAGGAGTGTTGCGGGGGGGCTTCGGGTTGACGCTGGGCTTGGGGCCGGGGCGATCCCCAAGGCTTTCTCGAAATCTCTGGGCCCGATCTCTCCTACTTCGATCCGTTCATTGAGCGCAGGCTCGACGGACTAGCCGCCCTGCGCTCCATGTACGACCAGATTCGTGGAAAGATCCACATCGACCGTTTTGAGATCATCGAGCCGCGCGTTCAGGTCGCCGGCGATGTTGCCGTCCTCACCTTCCGCTTCAAGAGCTACGGCGGCGCGGGCTCGATCGACTGGAACACAAACGAGGTCTATCAGCGGGACCAAGCGGGGTGGAGAATCATCCACACACACTGGGCGCCTCATCAGCCGCCGCCCGCCGGCTGATCGCGGGGCGGCCACGCACCCCCGATTTCCCGTATCATGAACCTGAGGCGCGATGGCATCACCCACCTCCACGTTCACGCTGCTCGAGAAGGCCAAGGCCGGCGACGAAGGGGCTCTTTCCGGCGCCTTCGAAAAGGTTCGCCGCCGGCTCGCGGTCCTCGTTCACTTCAAGCTTCGCCCGGGCGCCAACGACTTCTCCGAGGTGGACGATGTGGTTCAAGAGACCTGCCTGCGCGCCTTCCGCGATCTGGATGGCTTCTCCTACCAATCGCCGGGCAGCTTCCTGCGCTGGCTTTCCGCAATCGCCGACCACGTCATCGCCGACCGCGTTCGCTATGCGGGGCGCGCCCGCCGCGCGGGTGATGAGATTCCTTTCCGTTCGCCCAGCAACCCGCAAGGTCCGGAGCCGGCCGACACCAAGACGCCCAGCCGGCTCTTCGCGCAACAGGAGGCCGTCGAACGGCTTCTCGACCACTTGGCCGCGCTGCCCGAAGACTACCGGCAAGCCATCCTCATGGCCAAGATCGAGGGTCTCACTACCGCTGAAATGGCCGAGCGCCTGGGCAAGTCCCGCGAAGCTGTGGCCCTGCTTGTCTACCGGGCGGTGAAACGTTTCCGCGCTTTGCGCGAGACTGGGAAGGCCTGATGGAGGATGATCGCGAGCAGCGCCTGGCCGAATCCCTGGCGGATTTCCTGGATGGCCGGACGCCCGGCGCGGCCATTCCGGAACTGGCGGGGGAAATAGGCGCGCTGGCGGAGATCGACGGCGTCGTCAATCCCGCCGCCGCGCTCCCGGAGCGCCTGTCGGGGCACAAGATCGTGGCCGAGATCGGCTCCGGCGGAATGGGCCGCGTCTTCCTCGCCATGGATGAGGCCCTGGGCCGCAAGGTGGCCATTAAGACCCTGGCGCCCCGCTACGCCGACGATCCGCGGTTGCGCGCTCGTTTCATGGGAGAGGCGCGCGCCATGGCACGCCTCAGCCACCCCAACATCGCCCGCATTTACAGCCTAGGTCCGCAGGACGAGCCGGCGCACTTCGTGATGGAGCACCTGGAGCGCGCGCCGCTCACCAAGGCCGCGCGCCGGCTCACCTTCGAACAGAAGGCCGAGCTGATGCGCCGGGTGGTCCTGGCGGTCGAATTCCTTCACGAGCAGGGCATCATCCACCGCGATTTGAAGCCGGCCAACATCCTGGCGGGTCCGGACTTGGAACCCAAGCTTCTGGATTTCGGACTGGCGCTCGATCTCGGCGGGAACGAGCGCCTCTCGAAAGTCGGCGAGGTCGCCGGCACACCCGAGTACCTTTCGCCGGAGCAGGCGCGCGGCGATCAGGCGCTCGATGCGCGCAGCGATGTCTTCTCCCTCGGCGCGGTTCTGTACGAGTTGCTGACCGGCGCGCCGCCGTTTCGCGGCGATACCGTCGCCGACCTGCTGCGCCGCATCCGCGAGGAAGACCCCGTGCTCCCCAGGCGGCGCGACACCGCCATCCCCGGAGATCTCCAGAACATCTGTCTCAAGGCTTTGGAAAAGGACCCCGCGCAGCGCTACGCCTCGGCCCGCGAGATGGGCGACGACCTACGGCGGTTTCTGGCCAGCGAGGCCGTACTGGCCGCGCCGGCCGCCTATTCCCGATTGATCGGCAACAAAGTCGGGCAGCACTTGCAGGACCTGGAAAGCTGGCGCCGCGACCAGATTGTCTCCGACGCCGAGTACGACGCCATACGCAAGCGCTACGACCGGCTGCTGGAGCGCGAGGACGCCTGGATCATGGAATCGCGCCGCCTCACGCTGCCGCAAGTGACCCTCTACCTGGGGGCGTGGATTCTGGCCGTGGGCGCGGCGCTTCTCACATTCTTCCCGTACACCGCCCTGGCCGGAGCGCCGGCGGTGCTCATCGCGTGGGCGGCGGCCGCGCCGATGGCGTGGATCGGCATCCGCCTGTGGAAGCGCGGGCACCATCGCGTCGCCATCGCGCACCTGCTGGCGCTGTGCCTGGTGTTGCCGGTGGCCGTGCTGGTGACGGTCGAAGAGGCCCATCTCTTTGCCGGGATCACGCAGGGCCTGGTGCGTCTGGAACTGTTCCACCGCCTGAAGTTCGCCAAGCAGGCCACCAACGCGCAGGTGTGGTGGTCGCTCGCGGCGGGGCTGCCGGCCTGCTGGTGGCTGCGCCGGTTCACGCGCGCGCCGGTGTTCTCGCTGATGTTCGCCACCACCGCGGCCCTGTGGTGCCTGGCCACGCTGCTTCGCATGGGCATGTTGGATTGGCTCGACAACGACCACGGCCGGTTCTACTTTTACTTGATCCCTTGCGCCGTCCTCTTCATGGCCGCCGGCTTCGGCCTGGAACGCTTGCGCAAGCCGGACGACTCCCGCTACTTCTATCCCTTCGCCGTCGGTTTCACGTGGGCGGCGCTGAGCGGGGTGGCAGCGGACTACGAGCCGTACGCCCGCTGGCTCGGGTCGGTGGCGCCGTGGACGCGCGGACAAGTGGAGTATCTGTTCATCGGCAACGCCGGCATCTACCTGGTTCTCGACCGCATTTGCGAGAGCTTGCATTCGCCGCAAGTGCGCGCGGTTGGAAAAGCGTTCCGATTTGTGATTCCAGGCCACGTCATGACATCGCTCTGGCTGCTGGGCCTGAACGCCAATACACGCGCCGAAGAGCGCACGCTGGAATGGCTGCTGCCCGCGGTGGCGTGCGTCTTCGTCTTCGGCAGCATCCCGCGCCAGATGAAGAACTTCTTCGCCTCGGGCCTGCTGTTCCTGGCCATCGGAATCTACCGTCTGCAACAGGACGTGTTCCCCAACCACGGCGGCTGGCCGGTCTTCCTGCTGGCCACCGGCCTGGCCCTGATGGTGGCCGCCGCCAACTACGCTCCGTTGAAAGTGGCGTTGGCGCGGGTGCTGAAAAAATCCCGCCGTTAGTGCAATTTCCGCCTTCAAATGTCGCTGTTCTTTTATGGAGGCGATAAATGAAACTGACATCGATGTTGCTGGCGCTCGCGGGCGCCCTGATTCTGACGGGCTGCGATAACCCCGCCCTGCTATCGCTGGACCCGGTCGTAACCGATCAGGATGCCGCTTTCGACCCGACGCTGCTGGGCACATGGGCGGCCGACCAAGGGAAAGACCTATGCATTTTCCGCCGCGACGGCGACAGCGGCTACGCCATTACCTATTTGAGCGGCGGCGACGCGCGGCAATTCAGCGCCCGCCTGTTCCGCGTAGGGGAGGTATCCATGCTGGACCTCACGCCGGACGGCTCGGACGACTTCAGGATCGCAGGCCATGCCCTGGTCCGGATCTGGACTGGGGGCGGCACACTGCGCTGGGCATATCTGGACACCGAATGGCTCCGCAAGCAGGCCGCGCAACTGCTGCCCAACCGAGCCGACGACAAGCGTATGGTGTTGACCGCGCCGGGCGCCGCAGTCCGCGCCTTCGTGGCGAAATTCGGCGTCGACGATAAGGCCCACGGCGATGCTGGCGAATGGCAGAGAGTGCAGTTCTGATCCGTTCAGATTCGATGAATCCGTTGCAGACCGGGCCAGCGATCGAAATCGCCATCGAAACTGAAGATCGATCGGATACCGTGGCGCTCCATGATTGCGATGTGGACGGCATCGCGGGCTGACATCGAAATACGACTCTGGGCGATCTCCCCGGCACGCAGAACCTCCGCCTTGCCGATGGGAATCACTTCGTCGACGATGTCCAAGGTCACCTGGAGCGCGGGTCCGATGGCCTCTCGCTTATCGATGGCCGTATACCGATGGAGAATCTCTTGCAGCACCTCGGCGTCGGTGACGAGACGCTCCCCGGCTGCAATGAGGCGTTCCAGGATGACTTGCGACTCTGTCTTGTGGGGATGCGCGGCTCCCATCAGGTACATGGGGATGTTCGAATCGACGAAGATCAACCCTGGTACCCTCGCTCGATCTCGCTCAGCATCCGCTCGATGTCGGCAGTGGGGAACGAGTACCGCGCGCCCCGCCGAACCGCCTTCAACTTCGTTTCGGAGTCAATCGCCGGCCGACTGGCGCGGGCGTCCCGAAGCGCTCGCCGGACCCACTCGCCAACTGTCAGGCGCTCGCGCTTGGCCAAGCGCTGGATGTCCAACATTTCGGGGTCGGGAAGCAAAACCTGGAGACGCTTACTCACATAGTGAGTATACCATCATCACTCACAGAGTGCCCGTGATTTCTTCTCCGGGCGCGGGGAGGATGCGGCGCGAGGGCGAGCTGTATGGGCCGGGCATGCCCGGCCCCTACTTCGCGCCCGTGTAGATGACGTGCCAGATGGACCGCGACCCATCGTCGCTGACGAATAACGAACCGTCACTCGCCACGGCCACACCCACGGGGCGGCCCCAAACGCGTCCATCCGCGGTCACAAACCCGGTCAGGAAATCCTCGTATTCGCCAGTGGCTTGGCCGTTGGCGAGCGGAACGCGAATCACTTCGTATCCAGCGCGCTTCTGCCGATTCCAGGAACCGTGTTCGGCCGCGAAGACGTCGCCCTTATACTCCGCGGGGAGTTGCGCGCCGTCGTAGAAGAGCATCTCCAGAGAGGCGAAATGGGGCTGCAGGAGCACGTCCGGGGTCAGCACCTTGCTGCTGAGCTCGGGATGTTTACCGGCGTGCCGCGGGTCCTGATGGCCACCCATGTAGAACCAGGGCCAGCCGTAGAAGCCGCCTTCCTCGACATGCGTGATGTAGTCCGGCACCAGGTTGTCGCCCAGCGCGTCGCGTTCGTTGGTGGAGCACCAGAGCGCGCCGGTGATGGGGTTGATCGCCTCGCCGACGCAATTCCGGATGCCATAGGCATACACTTTCTCGAACTTGCCTTCGGGAGTGAACTGGAGCACGTCGGCTCGATGAAATTCCTCCGGATGGGTGTCGCTGTCATCCACGTTGGAGTGCGATCCGACGGAGACGAACATTCTGGTGCCGTCCTGGGAGAAAACCACGTCGCGGGTCCAGTGGCCGCCGCCGCGCAGCCGGCCTCCGCCGGGTATGTCGGCCAGCTTCTGTGCCGCACTTCGCGCCTTCAGGTCGCCGTTCTGGTACGGGAATCTCACCACGGAATCCGTGTTTCCCACGTAGATCCACTTCGGATTGGGGCCCGGCGGATAAAACGCAATCCCGAAGGGCTGGGCCAGGCCGGTGGCGAATACTTCGGTCTGGCGCGCTTTGCCGTCACTGGTCACGCCCCGAAAGACGAGTAGCTTGGCCTCCTCGCTGTCGGCGAGAAAGAGATCCCCGTTGGGCGCCGTTCGCAGCAGGCGGGGATTCCCCAGGTCCGTCGCATACAGTTCTACTTTGAATCCTTTGGGAGCTTGCGGCCAGGCGTCTTTGGGCCTTGCAATCATGTTTGCCGTGCGGTCCGGGCCGTTGTCCACGGAGGGGGTCGCGTACGGCTCCGGCAAGTCGGCCACGGTGAGTTTGCGCCGGGTTCCCGGCTTCTCCTGAGAATAGTCGGTGAAGGCGGCCTTCCCGGTCAGGGTAGGTGTGTGCGATTGGCCATCGGCCCAAATGAGCGCAGCCAAGAACACGGTTACCGCAGAGGGTTTGAGGAACATCTCTAAGGTGTTCGATGTGCTGGCGGAGGAGGAGGATTCGCCGCCTGCTTCACCGCCCGCGACGCGTGGTATGAGCTGCGCACCAGCGGCCCCGATTCCACGTGCGTGAAGCCCATCTCATATCCCGCGCGGCGCAATTCCTCGAACTCCTCCGGCGTCGCGTAGCGCACGATGGGCAGGTGCTTGGGCGACGGCCGCAGGTATTGGCCCACGGTCAGGATATCGACGCCGCGCGCGCGCAGGTCCCGCATCACTTCGAGCACCTCTTCCATGGTCTCGCCGAGGCCCAGCATCAGGCCGGATTTCGTCGGCTTGCCGGGCGCCAGACTCTTGGCGTGGGCCAGCACGTCGAGCGAACGCTCGTAGCGCGCGCCCAGCCGCACCTGTCGATAGAGCCTCGGCACGGTTTCGGTGTTGTGGTTGAACACGTCGGGCGCGGCTTCCATTACAGTCTCGACGGCCGCGCGCTTGCCCTGGAAGTCCGGTGTCAGCACTTCGATGCCGCAGCCTGGAACGCGCTCGCGGATGGCGCGGATGGTCAGGGCGAACAGTTCCGCGCCGCCGTCCGCGCGGTCGTCGCGGTTGACGCTGGTGACGACCGCGAATTTCAAGCCCATGGCTTCGACAGCGGCGGCCACGCGCTGCGGCTCATCGTAATCCACGGGCAGCGGCGCACCTTTCTCGACGGCGCAGAATCCACAACGGCGCGTGCACACGTTGCCCAGGATCATGAAGGTGGCGGTGCGGTGGTTCCAGCATTCGCCCACGTTGGGGCAAGCCGCGCTCTCGCAAACCGTGTGCAGCCGCAGCCGCCCGATGAGTTCCTTCAGATCGCGATAGTTCTCTCCCCCCGGTGCCGGCGCGCGCAGCCACTGCGGGCGCGGAGGACCGCTTGTTCCGGGGACGGGCTTGGGAGAAATGGAAACGAGCACTTGGTTCCATTATAAACTACAGCCCCATCAGGATCCGCAGGCGGTCCTTGACATTTCGGTGACAGGCTACGAAACCCCGAAATTCGAGTTGGTTAGAGGAGCGGAGTTTGGGGGTTTCGTAGCCTGTCACCGAAATGGCGGCGCCACCACCTTCACCCGCGCTGCGGCCTTGCATAGACCATCCCAGTTGCCCTCCGCGAGGGGAATGCCGTGCTGGCGCCGCTCAGCCTCGGTGCGCCACTCCGGATCGCCCGCCACCAGCACCTCGTCGTAGCCCGGCGCCGGGGCAGTCGTCTTGATGAGTGTCACCAGTTTCTCGACGCGCGCCGTGACTTCCTCCACCGGCATGAAACGCACTACGTCAATCGCTATGTACACCTGGCTCACCCGCGCCGCCGTGTCGCGGGAGCGAATGCCGGTCACTTCGCTGGGCATTGCGCCGCCGCTCAGCACGGAGCACAGAATCTCCACCATCATGGCCAAGCCGCTTCCTTTGTAACCGCCCAGCGGCATGAGCATTCCCTGGTACGCCTTGGCCGTGTCGGTGGTGGGCACGCCTTCGGAGTCGAGCGCCCAGCCCGCCGGAATTTCCGGCTGCCCGTTGAGGAACGCTTTGAAGACGCGGCCCGCCGCCACGGTGGTGGTGGCCATATCCAGCAGCCACGGCCCCGGCACCGACATCGAAATCGGGTTGGTGCCCACCCGGCCCTGCTTCGCCTGCCAGGGCGGCACGATGGGCGAGGCGTTGCAGAACACGATCCCGATCTGCCCCGCCGCCCGCATCTTCCGCGCCCACCAGGCCGCCGCGCCGAAGTGGTTCGATTCGCGCGCCACCACCAGCGCCATCCCCTGGCTCGCGGCGATGCGCACGGCGTGGCCGCAGCACGTCTCCGCGATCCACTGCCCGATCCCGTTCTGCCCGTCGTAGAGCAGGCACGCGCCGCTTTCCGAAATCACCCGGCCGTCCGTGAGCGGGTCCATCTGCCCGGCCAGTAACTTGTCCACGTAAAACGGGACCAGTTGGATGCCGTGTGAATCGACGCCGCGCAGGTTGGAGGCCACCAGAGAAGCGGTTGTGATGGCGGCCTTGTGCGGCGGCACTCCGGCGGCTACCAGGATCTCTTCGGTGAATCGCGTAAGTTCAGAGGCGGATATGACGGGCATGAACCCCCAGGTTACCGTAAGGGCCGCGTGCTCACTTTCGCCGCCGTCGGGAAGTCCTTCGGCACTCTTACGGTCACCTTCCCGGTGGCGGCCCATTCGGTTCCGCGCCGCAGCGTCACTATGAAGCCCACGCACTCCATGGCCGGCACGTCGTGGCCCAGCGTGGTGTGAAAAACCCGCCCCTTGCCGAAAGCGATCGTCATGAGCATCGGCTCGTCGTGCCCGCTCCCTTTGTTGGCCGGGTCCGAGTACGCCGTCGCCAGCACCGTCATGTTCTCACCCGGGCCGCGCATCTTCGAGTACAACTCGTCGGCGGCGTGCATCCACACTTCGGGCAGCCCCCTGGTGATGGGATGCCGGCGGTCGCGGATTACCACCGGGAACGGCGTGCGTGCACCGTGATTGCCGGCGTTGCCGGGCGAGGTGTCCGACACCAGCTTGCCGTCGCGGAAGTACCAGAACGGCCCCGATTTCTCGTTGCGCCCCATCCAGCCGCCGATCCCAATCATGAGGTTGAACGCCCGCCACTCCGGAAACGCGTTGTCCGCCGCATGATACGAGACGAAGCCGCCGCCCCCCCGCACGTAGTTCTCGAAAGCCGCCTGCACCTCCGCTGGCCACTTGCTGCCGCTGGGGAAGTCGTTGTAGTTGGAGATCACCACCCGGTACTTGGCGAATTCCGGTTTGAAGGCGCTGAAGTCGCCGCCTTTGGGAGGGGTCGTGAGCACGTCCACCTGGAACAGGCCGCCGGCCTCCAGGATCTTCTTCAGCACCGGCGTGGTCGACTTCCAGTCGTGGTTGTTCTGCCCATCGATGATGAGGGCACGGATGGGCGCCGAGTACCCTAACCCGGCTGCCAGAGCCCCCAAC
>JBAWDI010000625.1:0-5277 GCA_049590695.1 Bryobacteraceae bacterium | reverse complement strand
GCCATCGGGGGCAGCGCCGCCGGTGTGTACGTCGATAACGAGGTGCGGGTGGGATCGCTCTACCGCGCCGTGCCGCGGGAGCTGTTCCACAGCCGCGTGCGGCGCCTGTTCTTCGAGCTACAGGCGGCCTGGGGCGGCATCCCCTTCGAAGTGGTGAACGATGGCGAGGTGACGGCGCTGGCCGGATCGATGGCGCTCGGCGACAACGCCGTCCTCGGCATCGCCATGGGCAGCAGCCTGGCCGCCGGGTTTGTCACGCCGCACGGCGCTATCACCACCTGGCTGAACGAGCTGGCATTCGTGCCCGTGGATTACCGCGAGGATGCGCCCGCCGATGAGTGGTCCGGCGACCGCGGCGTGGGCGTCCAGTACTTCTCGCAGCAGGCTGCGCGGCGATTGCTCGAGCCGGCGGGCATCCATCTTCCACCGGAGGCGCCGCTGCCCGCCAAACTCGAGCGGGTACAGAAGCTGATGGCGGCGGGCGACGGCCGCGCGCGCCAGATCTACGAAACCATCGGCGTCTGGTTCGGCTACACCATCGCCCACTACGCCGATTTCTACGACTTCCGCCATCTCCTGGTGCTGGGGCGCGTGATGTCGGGTGAAGGTGGCAACCTGATTCTCGAGGTGGCCGAGAGGGTTCTCAAAGAGGAGTTCCCCGAGGTGGCCGAGCGCACCCGTTTTCACATCCCCGGCGAGCAGGAGAAGCGCCACGGCCAGGCCATCGCAGCCGCCAGCCTGCCCGCAATTCGAGTCAAGGAGACCAATCATGCGGTTTCATAATCCCAGCGCGGACCTGTTCGTTCCCGATGGCTTGGCATCCGAAGCCGCCCTCGCGCGCACCACGCACCTCGCCATCTCCGCGCACCAGGACGACATAGAGATCATGGCCTACCACGGCATCGCCGAGTGTTTTGGCCGGAAAGAGAAATGGTTCACGGGCGTGGTGGCGACCAATGGCGCGGGCAGCCCGCGATCCGGCATTTACGGCGATTCGACCGATGAAGAGATGCAGAAAGTGCGCCTGGCGGAGCAGCGCAAAGCGGCCTATGTCGGCGAGTACGCTTGCCAGATCCAACTCGGCTTCACCAGCTCTCAGGTGAAAGACCCCCATGACACCGCGGTCGTCGAGGATCTTGAGCGGATCCTGCGCGCGGCCCGGGCGGAGTTCGTCTACCTGCACAATCTGGCGGACAAGCACGATACGCACGTCGCCGTGGCGCTCCGCTCGATTGCGGCGCTGCGCGCGGTGCGCCAGGACGTGAAGCCGAAGCGCGTCTACGGCTGCGAGGTGTGGCGCGATCTGGACTGGCTTCCGGACGAGGACAAGCAGGCCCTGCCCGTTTCCGCGCGCTCCAACATCGCCGCCGCCCTGGTGGGCGTCTTCGATTCACAGGTGAGCGGCGGCAAGCGCTACGACCTGGCCACGGCCGGCCGGCGCCTCGCGCACGCCACCTACTACGCCTCGCACGGAACCGACGAAGAGAGCGCTCTCAGCTTCGCCATGGATCTGACGCCGCTGGTGGAAGACGCCAGCCTGCCGGTGGCGGATTACGTCCTGGCTCTTGTCAACCGGTTCCGCGCGGACGTCGAGACGCGGCTGCGGACGCTCGGCAGGTGACCGCGCCGCTCGGGCGTCACTTTCGACAGCAGTTAGCATGGAATCGGCGGCGAACCGCGCGATCCTGTGCGTTTGGGCGAGCCAGCGCACCGTGGAGCGACCTTTCAGGTTGCCACGTCGGCGTCCTTGCCGACGTTCTTCCAAGAATGCCGGTACGAATACCGGCATGGCGGGCGCGACGCCCGCTCCACGGTGCTCTGGATCAGGCCGCCGCACACCACTAGAATAGTTAAGATTGCGACTATGTTCGGAGGACCACAATGAGTATCCGGCTGAAGGTCTATGACAACGGCGACCATACTTGCCTGGTGTGGCTGCCTGACGATGGCAAACCTATTCCTAACTGCCGCGGATTTTCCATCCTACGCGTCTCCAAGGGGCAGAAGACTTACTTGCACGGCTTCGCCGGCTTCTCCGACGCCGACAAACTTGACCCCAAGAATCCCTGGAAATTCCCGGTCCAGCGCTTCATGTGGTGGGATTACTCCGTCCAGCCGGGCGATATCGTGCAGTATTCCGTCGTCCCCGTGGTGGGGCCCAGCAAGGACCAGCTCTCGCTCGACAACAGCCACGCCAGCCCGCTCACGCCTGCCATGACCATCACCGGCCAGTCCACGCCGCACCTCTCGGCGTTCTTCAACAAGGGCATCGTGGCCGCCCAGTGGGTGGCGCGCGCGCTTGCCGCCGCGCCCAAGAACAGCAAGATCAAAGACCTGGTCTCACAGCCGGGCAACCAGTTGCGAAACGCCCTCAGCGGCCTGCTCCGGCCCGAGATTCTCTCGCTTCTCGCCGGGACCAGGAAGAACAACGGCAAAATCTACGCCGCCCTGTACGAACTCAACGATCCGGAGTTGATTCCCGCGCTGGAGGCGTTCGGCAAGGATTGCAACCTGATCCTCGGCAACGGCGCCTTCAAGGGCAACAAACCACCGGATAACGACGAGAACGCCGCGGTGCGCGCGCAACTCAAACCGAAAATCACGGTGATCGACAGGATCGTGCCGCTGGGCCATTTCGCACACAACAAGTTCGTGGTCTTCTGCGACTCCGAAGGGACGCCGCGGCGTGTCCTGACCGGCAGCACCAACTGGACCTGCTCCGGCCTCTGCACGCAGGCCAATAACGGCCTGGTCATCGACGACCCCGCCGTGGCCGCCGATTTCCTGGCCGCTTGGAACCGCATCAAGGATGCCGGCAACGCCTACACGCCCGCGCTCGTCACCGGCAACTCCACCGCCAAGACCATTCAGGTGGATGGCTGCAAGGTCACGCCCTGGTTCGTGAAGACCTCGGCCGCCCAGGACCTGGAGTTCGCGCGCAACCTCATCAATGCGGCCAAGGAAGGCATCCTCTTCCTGTTCTTTAATCCGGGGACCTTCCAGGAGGACCCCCTGCACTGGACGCTGCTCCAGAACATTCTCGAGCGGCACAACCCGGCGAGCCAGGCCATCTGCAACTCCGACCTGTATTTTTGCGGCGTGGTCAACCAGGACATCCCTCAGCTCACCAAGCCGCTCGACCCCAGCACCGCTTCTCCCAGCCCGGTGACTTTGTTCAAGAATGGCGTCGAGCCGCCCGACCGCCTCAGCCAGGATGTCCTGGTGCCCCACAACGTCAAGTCGCAATTCCACGAGTGGGAACAAGAACTGCTCGGGGCCAGCATGGTCAACATTCACAGCAAGGTGATTGTGATCGATCCGTTCGGCGAGAATCCCGTGGTGATGACCGGCTCGCATAATCTCGGCTTCAAAGCGTCCAACGCCAATGACGACAACCTGGTCGTCATCGAAGGCAATGCTCCGCTGGCCGCGGCTTACGCCATCAATATCATCGCGATTTACCAGACTTATCATTGGAACAGTTACGTGGAAGCGCACCGCAAAGACCCGCAAGTGTGGCACGGCCTGGTGGACAACGACCAGTGGCAGACCGGCTATCTGAGCGGCGACAAGCTGGCCGAGCAGAAATTCTGGCTGGGCGAAAAGTCGGTGAGCGCGCCCGCACCCCAGGCGGCCCACTCGGCCTCGTCGGCAGCCGCGCCCGCGCCGGCGCCCAGCAAGAAGGCGCCGCCGAAGAAGAAGACCGCCCCCAAGAAGAAGAAGTAGAACCGGCACCTTTGGACGCGCCTCAAGTCTTGCGCCTGCCTGTAACTTTCCGCCAGTTCATGGATATCTAGAGTGAGGCGGCCCGATGATGGACTTCAGCGCGCTCTACAAAAAGTACGCGCCGGACGTTTTCGGCTTCGCGCTGTATCTTTCCGGCGAGCGCGGAGAAGCCGAGGACATCACCTCGGAGACGTTTGTGCGCGTGTGGACTTCGCCCGAGCCGATCAAGATGGCCACCGTGAGGGGATACCTCTTCACAATTGCGCGCAACCTGTTCTTGCAGGGGCTGCGGAAGAAGTCGCGACACGTCGAGCTGGACCAGCGGTTCCCGGACTCGTTGCCAGGCCCGTACGCTCAAGCCGAGCAAAAGGACGAATTCCGCAACGTGCTGGCGGGGCTGCAAAAGCTGCCGGAAGTGGACCGCGCGGCCCTGCTGATGAGGGCGTTTGAGGACATGCCATACGAAGAAATCGCGCGGGCGTTGGGAATTTCACTCGCGGCGGCGAAGGTGAAGGTGCACCGGGCGCGGCTGGCGCTCGCTGGCCTGCGAAATACATAGGAGGAAGAAAGATGAACGTCACACAGGAAGTCATTGTGGATCTGTTGCCGGTATATCTCTCGGGTGAGGCAAGCCCGGCTACGCGCTCTTTGGTCGAAGAGTTTCTGAAGCAGGACGCGGAGTTTGCGCAACGCGTTCGCCGGCAATGGGCGGAGAGCTTCGCGAAACTCGCGCCATCCGCCCCACCCCCGGAAGTCGAACTGAGATCGCTCCGCCGCACGCACCATCTTCTCGCCTTACAGAAGTGGCTGTTCGCCATCGGGATCGGTTTGTTTGCCACTTCATTCAGTTTCCGATTCTCGTCCGTGGGTGGGCACATCCAGGGACCTCACTTTTTGCTGCTCGACGATCCCCTTGCGTTCGCCAGTTGCGTGGCGCCCGGACTCGTTTGCTTTGTCGCTTACTTCATCCTTCGCCGGCGCCTCCGCGCCACCGCGCCGTAGTGTAACATGCAGGAATTGGCAGGCTACAAGATTGTTCCGATCCTGATGGGCGCGCTCACCGCCACGGCGCTGCGCGCGCAATCGCTGGAGATCTATTCCGAGTTTCAACGGGTGGACCCGTTCGGAAGCATCGTCGCGGTCGACCGGGCGGAGCGTCCTCGTGAGATCCTCTCCCCGGCCGTCCCGCGCAACGGCTACGCATCCTTTCATGTCGTGGTGTCGGTTCCACCCAAGACGAATTACCTGCTTTACGTTGTGACCAACCCGCTGGATGCCTGCCGCGTGGCCTTGTACAAGGAGCATTTCGTGAAGACGGGCGGCGGCTGGATACCCGATACTCTGGCGGAAGTACACCGCCTTCCCGATTTCGGCGCCATGCCCGATCCCGACGAGGACATCCCCGGACAGAACACGCGCGCGTATTTACTGGATGTTTGGATTCCGCCCACGGCCAGCCCCGGCCGCTTCCGTCTGGAAGCGCAATTGAAGGTGGGTTACTGGATTGTCCGGCCCATGGAGGTGCGCGTCATTTCGGCGCTGGTTCCCGAC
>JBAWDI010000624.1:0-4451 GCA_049590695.1 Bryobacteraceae bacterium | reverse complement strand
AGAGATCCCCATCTGCCCCATCGAAGACTTCGTCCCCGACCCCCGGCCCCTGGCGCCGGTCGCCGCCCCGGCCTCTGCCCATCGGCCCCTGGCCCCCGTTTTCCATCTGCCCGCCACCGACCTCCTCAACGAAGTCCCCGCGCGCAATTCCTACGACGAGCAGGAATTGAAGGACACCGCCGCGCGCATCAAGGCCAAGTTCGACGAGTTCAACGTATTCGGCTCGGTGGTGCAGATCAACCCCGGCCCCGTGGTGACCACCTTCGAGTTCAAGCCCGAGGCCGGCATCAAGTATAGCCGCATCACTACCCTGGTGGAAGACCTGTGCCTGGGCTTGCAGGCCGAATCCATCCTGATCGAGCGCATCCCCGGCAAGCCCACCGTGGGCATCGAAGTCCCCAACACCCGGCGCGAGCTGATCGCGCTGCGCCAGATGCTGGAATCCGACGAGTTCGCGCAGTCGCACTCGCGCCTCACCATTCCGCTGGGCAAGGACATCAACGGCCGCATCCGCCTGGTGGCGCTGGACACCATGCCGCACCTGCTGATCGCGGGCTCCACGGGCTCGGGCAAGAGCGTCATGATCAACTCCATGATCATGTCGATTCTCTACAAGTCCACGCCCGAAGAGGTTCGCCTGATCCTGGTGGACCCCAAGCGCCTCGAACTGGGGCTGTACGAAGGCATTCCGCACCTGCTCACGCCGGTGATCATCGACCCCAAGAAGGCCGCCAACGCGCTGCGCAACGCCGTGCTCGAAATGGAGCGGCGGCTGCGCCTGCTGGCCGAGTACGGCGTCCGCAGCATCGACCAGTTCAACAAGAAGATCCGCAAGCTGCGGGAAGAGCCGCGCAGCCTCTTCGTCGAGCAGGAAGACCCGGCCGACGAATTGAAGCCGCTGCCTTATATCCTGATCGTCATCGACGAGCTGGCGGACCTGATGATGATCGAAGGCCGCAACGTGGAAGAGACCGTCACGCGCCTGGCGCAGATGGCGCGCGCCGTGGGCATGCACCTGGTGCTGGCCACGCAGCGGCCCAGCGTGGACGTCATCACCGGCCTCATCAAGGCCAACTTCCCCGCGCGCGTCAGTTTCCGGGTGGCTACTCGCGTGGACTCGCGCACCATCCTCGACGTGATGGGCGCCGAACACCTGCTGGGAAAGGGCGACATGCTCTTCCTGCCGCCGGGATCGTCGCGGCTCACGCGCGTCCACGGCGCGTTCGTCACCGAGACCGAAATCAACCGCGTGGTGGATTTCTGGAAGGCGCAAGCCACGCCGGAGTACGACCAATCGTTCCTGATCGCCCCGCCCAGCGACGACGAAGGCGAGGGCGCGGCCGACGCCGAGCCTCCCAGCGACGACCAGGACCCCCTGTATGAAGAGGCGGTGCGCCTGGTGTTGCAAATGGGCAAGGCATCCACCTCCACCTTGCAGCGGCACCTGCGGCTGGGCTACGGCCGCGCCGCCCGTATCCTGGATATGATGCAGCGCGATGGCATCATCGGCCCGCCCGACGGCAGCAAGCCACGCGAAGTGCTGAAACGCCCCGATTGGCTGCACGAGGTGGAAGTCACGTAAAATGCGCCTATGCGCCCACTCCGGATTCTTTCCGCCGGTTTCTTCTGCGCGGGCCTGATCGGCGCGCAGAATGCCAGGCCCGCTATCGGCTGCGGCGATTTGCGCAGCCTCACGAATAATGAGGTCTCGATTGCCACCGCCGTACTGGTGTCCGCCACCGCCGACGCCCCCGAGCACTGCCGCGTCACCGGGCAAGTCCTGCCCCAGGTCGCTTTCGAGGTCGGCCTGCCTACTCAATGGAATGGCCGCCTCTACATGTTCGGCAACGGCGGCTACGCGGGCGAGGCGCTCGATAGCGCGGCGCGCCGTGCCACCGCGGCGCGCGCCATGCGGCTGGGATACGCCACCGCCCAGACCGATACCGGCCACTCGGCCGCAACCGAGCCGCTGGGAACCTTCGCCGCGGATCGCCAGAAGTTTCTGGATTACGCCTTTCGGTCTCTCCACGTAACCGCCGAAGCAGCCAAACTGCTGGTGCGCACTTACTATGGCGGCCCTCCGGCAAGGTCCTACTTCGAAGGCTGTTCCACGGGCGGCCGGCAAGGGCTGATCCTAGCGCAGCGTTTCCCCACCGATTTCGACGGCATCGTGGTGGGCGCGCCGGTCCTCAACTTCTCCGCAACCATGGTGGCGTACGCCAATGACGTACAGGCTTTGCTCGCCGCCCCGATTCCCGCCGCGAAACTCCCGCTGCTGGCCGAAAAGATCTACGCGCAGTGCGATGCCAAGGATGGGCTCCAGGACGGCCTGATCGGCGACCCGCGCCGCTGCGGGTTTCAGCCTTCTCGCGATCTTCCGAAATGCGACGCGGGCGACCAACCCGGCTGCTTCACCGCCGCACAGATCGGCGCGCTCGAGAAGATCTACAGCGACGTCGTGAGCCAGGGCAAGCGCATCTTTCCGGGCTGGCCCGTGGGCGCCGAAATCGCCGGCCCGAACGGCCGCAGTGGCTGGGACCCATGGTTCGTCAACGATGCCGGCCCCACCACCGACGCGATTTTCAGCCAAACCTTCTTCCGCTATCTGGCTTTTTCCAAGCCGGACCCAACGTACGATCTGAGCCAGTTCAACCTGGACCGCGACCCGCCGCGCCTCGAAGCCATCCACCAGATTCTCGACGCCACCGATCCGGACCTCTCCCGCTTTGAGCAGCGCGGCGGCAAGATCCTGATGTACTTCGGGTGGGCCGACCCCGCTCTCAATCCGCTCATGGGCGTGGAGTATTACGAGCAGGTAGCGCAACGCATGGGCGCCGCCACCGGCGGATTTTTCCGACTGTTCATGGTCCCCGGCATGTTCCACTGCAACGGCGGCGTGGGCCCCGACACGTTCGACAAGTTAGGACCGCTGGCCGCCTGGGTGGAGCACGGTGCGGCCCCGGATGCGATTCCGGCGAGCCAGGTCAGCGGCGGAAAGGTAGTGCGGACCAGGCCGCTCTGCGCCTACCCGGAAGTCGCCCGCTACAAAGGCTCGGGAAGCATCGACGATGCGGCCAACTTCGCCTGCGTGAAACCGTAGGGGCCAGCCTGCTAAACTCAAGAGAATCCATATGGCGAAGAAAAAGGAACCGAAGCAGCCTACCGCCCCGTTCGGGGTTTGGGCGCCGGCGGTCGGCCTGGCCTGGCTGATCCCCGGAGGAGGCCATCTGCTGCTCAAGCGCACGGGACGGGGTGTCCTGCTGATGCTCGCGATCGCCGGGATGTTTCTGTGCGGGCTGATGATGCGGGGCGCCATGTTCCAGCCGCAGAGCGGCGACATCCTCACCATCCTCATCAACACCGGCGGATTCATCGGCGACGTGGCTTCCGGGATCTTGTATCTATTCAGCGTGTGGCTCGGATATGCCCAGCCCGATATGGCGGGCGCCGTCCGCGATTACGGCACCAAGTTTCTGGTCACCGCCGGGCTGCTGAACATCCTGGCGATGGTGGATACGTTCGAAATCGCCTCGGGGAGGAAGGACTGATGCCCAAGATGAATCTCTCGCATTTTGAGGCGGCCCTCCTGTTTGCGCTGTTCACCTCCGTGGTGTTGGGCGTGGTGACCAAGCGCACGGATCGGGATCGCCTGCACTACGGCGTGTACACATTCGCCTGTTTCGTGGTGGCGCTGTTCGGCCTCGGCTGGCTAATGTACTTCGGCCACGGATAAACGCCAGGCGCGCGCCCCTCCTACTTCTTCAGCCCGTAGATCACCTGTACTTTGGTCGCACCCGATTCGCTGCCCACAATCACCTGGAGCGTGCGCGACTCGCCCTCGTCGGCGGCCATGATCATGCCGCCCTTGTCGGTGGTGGTCGTCATTTTGATATTGATCCCCAGTTCCTTGCACTTGTCCTGGTAGAAAGACATCACCTTGGCGGGCGCGTCCGATGTGCTGAACCCGAAGGACCCGCCGGTGCCCTGGCCGTTGTCTCCATTGACGGCGAAGGTGCCCTCGACCTTGGCGCCCGGGTAGGCGGGAATCCAGGACGGCAGTTTGTCCGCCCCGGCGCCAAACTCCATGCTGGCGGTCTTGCCGTCGTCGCCTTGCGCGCTGAAGCTGAATTTGCCGTTCTTGGCGTCATCGAAGGTCATGGTGACCACCTTGCCGGTTTTCTTGTCCCGAACGGTGATCTTGCCGGCGCCTTCGTCGGTGCTCAGCACATCCACGTCCGGATTGGCCTTGGCGATCATCTTGGTGATGGCGAGCCCCGGGTTCTGCCTCATCAGCTCGGGATCGAATCCCGCCTGCCGGACCTTGTGGACGAGGAACAGGCCGGTGCCCACCACGCCGATGGCGCCGAGCACGAACAGCCCCAGGATGATAACCAGAACCCAAACCAGCGGGCTGGTCTTTCGCTTTACCGGGACTGCGCCCGCAACCGGAG
>JBAWDI010000623.1:0-3694 GCA_049590695.1 Bryobacteraceae bacterium | reverse complement strand
GGCGAGTTTGGCGAGATGGTGGTGGAAACGCCACGGGATCGCAACGGTAGCTTCGAGCCGCAGATCCTGAGCAAACACCAGACGCGCTTCGACGGGTTCGACGACAAGATCCTGTCGATGTACGCGCGCGGCATGAGTACGCGTGAGATCCAGGGACACCTGCAGGAGATGTACGGCGTGGAGGTGAGTCCGTCTCTCATCTCAGACGTGACCGACGCGGTGATCGAGGAGGTGAAGGCCTGGCAAAACCGGCCTTTGGAGCCGATCTACGGGGTGGTGTACCTGGATGCGTTGTACGTGAAGATGCGGCACGAGGGGCGTGTCGAAAACCGAGCGGTTTACGTGGCCATCGGCATCGATTTGGAAGGCGTCAAAGACGTGCTGGGGTTATGGACGAGCGGCAACGAAGGCGCCAAGTTCTGGTTGGGGGTGCTGACCGAGCTGAGGAACCGCGGCGTGAAGGACGTGCTCATCGTGTGCGTGGATGGCCTAAAAGGGTTTCCGCAGGCGATCGAGACGGTGTTTCCGGAAGCACGGGTACAGTTGTGCATCGTGCATATGGTGCGTGCCAGCTTGAATTACGTGAACTGGAAGGAACGCAAGCTGGTGGCGGCGGACCTGAAGACGATCTACCGGGCGGTGAATGAGCGCCAGGCGGCCGAAGAGCTGGATGAATTTCAGGCCAAGTGGGGATCGAAATATCAGGCGATTGGCAAGCTCTGGAAAGAGAACTGGGATCGGGTCACGCCGTTTTTCGATTTTCCGGCGGAAGTACGCCGCATGATCTACACGACGAATGCGGTCGAGTCGCTGCATATGAGCCTGCGTAAGATCATCAAGACGCGGGGCTCGTTTCCGAGCGAGGAGGCGGCCATGAAGCTGCTGTACCTGGCTTTGCGGAACGCCATCGCGAAATGGGAGGCAGTGCAGCACTGGAAGCAGGCGTTGAATCACTTTGAGATGCTCTGGGGCGACCGAATCAAGGCGGCCACGGGCCAAGCCTAATCTGCCCTGGGATCGGCCGGAATCTGGCGACCCGGTTCGCGCGGATACCAGCCGGCACGCGGGACGGCCGGCCCACAACGAATGGAAAGGAGGCATTTTGACTTGGGGGCTCTGCCCCCAAACCCCCGAGATTTGGCGCGTTACCGCCAGGATTATTACCTGGACGCCGGGTCGAGTTGCGCTCGATCCCGGCGAATCCCGGCCGCCGAGTCGGCGCTCAGGTTGCGTCTCCGCAGAGCCTTACCCTCCGCTCGGGTGCAACCAGTATAGCCGGCCCGAAACATTAACCGCGGGGATGTTTACACAAAAGTCTTGACACCGCCTGTTTATATAATTTACATGACTACACAAACGAGACAAATCGAGCCACTCGCAACAAAACAAACGAGTTCACCTTTTTGCGCCTCGGAACTTCGGTTTACTGACATGCATCGGAATAGGGTAATAACCCCGTACTGGGGTAACGACCTAATTACTTACCTTCTAGTACCGGTCATCACCCGATTACCTATCGCTCAGTACCATTACCTTGCGCCCTCTTTACAAAAATAAGTACTGCAATCTTGTCACGAATCGAGCATGCAATACGCTTGTAAGACTGTGTGCAATACGCTTGTAACAGGGTTTCTATTTGTAAGACTGTCTCTATTCAGATGTCATCACAAGTGACGCGAAATCGAGATATGCGGACTTCAATTATCCTTGACATTGCTGTTTGGCGGGTGTATCCTGGCTACGATGACATTGGTGGTAGACGATTGAGGGCACCGCTTCCTGGAGAGCAAGAGCGGCAGGAACATTCGGACTGGCACAGGGGATCCGCGTCGCGTCTTCAGTTTGTACGGGGGTTGTGCGCTTGATTGTATACCTTGCAATCGGAGGTTGCGTGAGTGTACTTCGAATCGGGAAGCTCGTCGGTTCCTTTCGGGCGGGAGGGCGTAGCTGTCTTCCGTTTTTCTACGCCTTGACGCTGATCTGCGCCCTTGCTCACCAAGCAACGGCAGGCCTTATCAACCTCGCGGATTTCACCCTCACGAACAGCACGTTTGCGGACGGCAGCGCGGTCTCTCCCGACGGCGGCCTGTCACTGGTGATTACGGGGCCGAACGATGGCAGTGGAGAACCGGGGACCACTGATCTCACAGCTATCGTGGAACAAAGTGGAGTCTTCCAGTTCGACTACCTGTATTCCTCGTTGGACCAGCAGGGTTATGATTGGGCCGGATATCTTTTGAACGGAGCCTTCTACTGGTTGGCCGACCTTAACGGTGAATCGGGGACGGTCACCCTACCGGTGCTTGCAGGCAATACCGTCGGCTTCGAAGTCGACAGCGTCGACAACCAGGGCGAACCGGGAATACTGACGGTCTCGAACTTCAGTTCCCCGCCTTTGGCGCCCGCCTCAGACGGCATTCCAGAGCCCGGGTGTTGCTGGTTGACGCTAATCGGGATCACACTTGCAATCGCGGTCAAACTGCCCAGGAGGTTGCTGCGTCTCGTCCGAATGCGGAATGGCCCCTGGGTCGCTGTGGCAGTCGCGGTAGTAGTGACGC
The DNA here is from genome assembly GCA_049590695.1 of Bryobacteraceae bacterium. Classification (GTDB taxonomy): domain Bacteria; phylum Acidobacteriota; class Terriglobia; order Bryobacterales; family Bryobacteraceae; genus Fen-178. The sequence goes on along the minus strand of JBAWDI010000623.1, from coordinate 1,136 downwards.
TGCCGCTGGCGGCTCAACCCCCGGCTCAGTACACCGGCGCCAATGTCACCGGAAGTCTGGTCTTTACCGGGACCGTAAATCTGACGCAGCAAGGACAGATGCTGCAGGCACTTGCACTGCATGCGAGCCTTCCGGAAACGCAACCGAAGGCTCCCCCGAAGTTCTTGCGAGCACCGGGCCTTCCGGAAACGCAACCGAAGGCTCCCCCGAAGTTCTTGCGAGCACCGGGCAACTCCAGGTCATTGCTCTCCACGTCTTCTGCGATGATCGCTGCGGCGACGCAGAGTCTGATAATTACGGGGAATTCCGGGATCGCGGGGTTCAACGCTCTGTCCCACTTGGACCAGAGGTCAGCCAACCACGGCAATCAGTTCAGCATTGAACCGCCCTCGCAGAGCATTGCCGCCTCAACGAACTATGTATTGGAAGGTGTGAATGATGCCATTGAGGTTTATTATCCGTCCGGTGTTCCGGCCCTACCGGCCGTCCTGGCGTCAAATCAGGTGTTCGGGTTGGGGCCGGCCATAGACCGGAACACCGGAGTGAACGGCGTGTATTTGACTGATATGCGTGTTTACTTCGACCTCAGCATCAACCGGTGGTTTATCATACAGCGTGACTTGGACAATGATGCCGAAGGCAATCCACTCTCCACTTCGCACCTCTATCTTGCAGTGAGCCAAACAGCCGACCCAACTGCGGTCTACAACGTCTATGTCATGGCAACCACGAACGCCGCGCATCCGGGATGCCCCTGCGTCGCCGACTATCCGCAAATCGGAGCCGATCAGTATGGACTCCACATAGCCTGGAACGAATTCAACTCAGTTTCGTCCGCGTTTGTGGACGCATCCATATTAAGCCTTTCGAAGGCGGCCCTGGCCGGAGGCGCCACGGCACCCACGGCCTACCAGTTCCTAATACCGTATACGACCGCCTACGAATTTGCGATTCAGCCGGCTACTACGCCGCCGGGCGCCAGCAATTTCGTGGCGAGCGGCGGCCTCGAGTATTTTGCCAGCACCTTATCTGAGTACGGCGGCGGCGTTGCCCTTTGGGCGATGACCAATACCAGTTCCCTGGCCGCTGGGACTCCCAATCCCCTTCTGAGCCGCGTTGTCATACCGACCCTATCC
>JBAWDI010000622.1:0-8212 GCA_049590695.1 Bryobacteraceae bacterium | reverse complement strand
AGCGCCAGCCCGCCGCCGGCTGTGGGTGTGTATGGCACGTGCGATCAGTTCCTTGCCCGTCCCGGTCTCTCCTTCGATGAGAACTGTGGAGTCCGTCGGGGCCACGGTTTGAAGTTGATCCAGCACTTCCCTCAGAGCCGCGCTGCGTCCCACGATGCCTTCAAAACCGTCGGCTTCTGTGCTGGCTGAGTGATCCGGTGCAACCAGCGGCTCGATCGGAGTGGCTGAGCCGTAGTCCCTGAATAGGACCTTGGACGGCATTACCGCAAAGCCACGCGAAGATCGGGGGAAGGAGTTCGCCTCACGTCCATCCAAAACGACGATATTGCTGCAACCCATGTCGATACCTCATCTCCTCACTAGAACTCTCATCCCGTCGTTGTGAACCACCATCTTGGAGCGCCTGCGTCTCACAACTAATGGACCTCTTAAGGTATGAGGTTACCGGACTTGAAGATTGCAGTCGTGAGATTGGAGTCAGGTTTTGGTGGAAGAAGAGCTTGCGTCCGGTCTTGAAGGCGTCCTTCGCCCGCCAACTGCAAGACTGGCAATGCGGGTCAAACAGCCAGAAGATCAAGCCGGATCGTTTGCGGAACCCACTGAATCCATGAGAGATAGTCCGACATTCAGACACTGAGCACGGGGCATGGCGACTCACGAATGATGGCGTAGGCGTTGGTGGGTAGACGTCCTGCAATACTGTTATGAGTATTTCGCCCGATGACGAGGAGGTCGGCCCGCACTTGCTTGGCTACGTCGGCTACCCCACCGGGAATCGAACCGACTTCAATGTAAGTCTCGCCGTTGACCCCGCCGGCTTCCAGCAACCGTCCGAGATCGGCTTTGGCATGTTCGAGCACGTAGCCCCTCCACTCCGGCGATGGATAGTAGTCTTCCAATAGCGGATCGAGCGAGGCAACGACGTGAATCACGCTGAGCGTCGCGCCAAATTCCCAGCACAGCCGGCTCGCCCAGCCCAGGATGCTGCTGCTTTGCCGCCCAAGATCGACGGCACAGGCAATGCGGCGGGGTTGTGCCGTTATGCCAGACGCCGTGTCCGGCGTATGAACCGCCGTCCAGACCGGACAGCTTGCATCGTGGAGGACCTTTGCCGTGACCGAACCGATGAGCAGGCGTCGAAACGCACCATACCCATGAGTGGGCATCATGATCAAGTCGACGTGTTCCGAACTGGCATACTCCACAATCTTCGTTGCCGGGTCGTAGCCTTCCTGCAGGACGCGCTTCACCCCAAAGTGGCGCCATTCATTGGATCGGAATTCCTTCATGTTCTCTTCAGCCTCTTCCCTTGCGAGGCCATGCAGCACCCTCAACTGGGCTGAAGTCGGGAGCGGCAGATTGAGACCCGGAGCCAGGACATAGAGCAGAACGATCTCCGAACCGAAGCGTTCGGCGACCGCCGCAGCGGCGTCGGCGGCGTCCGTCGAGCGCGCCGAGAAGTCTATCGGCAACAAAATCTTCGCTATGTTGAACATATTGGCATTGTCCTTTCGAGGCCGGCCTCCGGGACCCTTTTGGGTGCCTGGGTGTCCCGGAATTGCTCTTTGCAATCGTCTGGCCGATTGTTGTTTCTTCCCTTCGCCTGGCGGACGGCGGGCTTCCAGGGGCACTGGCAGCCAGGGGCAAGAATTGGCTTGACATTATGATGCACATATGTGTACCATAATGATCTGGAGGGCGCCGGCTCTCCGTAATCCACCCGGCTCACTTGGGGAATAGCTGGAGTGTGTAATGAGCACAGATATCTCAATTGACGCGGTTCTCCAGTGGTACGACGTGCCGGCGTTCTCTCACGCCGATGCCCTGGGGATCGGCGAGATACCGGACCGGACCATGCAAGTGTGGTATCAGCGTGGACATCTCGCCCTGATGCAGATGACTTCTCCCGGCCGCGGGAAGCGGCGCAAGTATACCCTCGCGCAGCTGCTCTATCTCAGCTACATGCGGAGGCTCACGTTCCTGTCTATTCCGGTGGCCCAAGCCTCCACAATCGCGTCAGTGTTCTTGCCAGTGCGAACCTTCCTGGATGCTTCGGGCAGTCCCGTCACAAGATCGGAGGTCGCCCCCATCTTGCCCGCCCTCGAGGTTGGGCAAGATCCAGACTGTGATCGCAAGGTCTACGGACTCGTGTACCGCCACATCGATGGCCAGTGGACGAACCGCGTTGCCACGGTCGACGAATTCGAAGCGTGGGGCGGGTTGTTGGGTTGGGTTACCCAGTGCGTGCTGGACGATATGGTGCTGGTGTGTGACCTCGGAAGAATGACGAGAACAGTGCTGGCAGGGGCCATGCGCACTTCGCGTTGGCCGCCGAGGGGCGAGTAACCCATGGCCGATCGCATCACACTCCATGAGCAGAACGGAGACCGCCGGGGGTTCGTCGCAGCGGAGCAATGCGCCGTGCTTCAGCGCGAAGGCAAAGGTTTCGGGGTGTACTCGCGCCGTGGAAAACTCGTACGGTTCATCCTTTATGGGTGTGGGCGCCCGATTTTCGACGGCCGGGAAGGTGCCATTCGCATGCACGACGCAAGTCGCACAACCCAACCCAGCATACGCGAGGGCGGCCAACTGCTCGGCGATCAGCGCGCTACCCGAGAATTCAGGTACGGCGCCAGCCTTGAGTGGTGGGACCAACGCGCAACAGATCCCCGAACTCGCTCGATCTAACACAACGGGCAATAACCCTAAAACCCGAGGACGTCTACCATGCGAACCAATGAGATCGCTGCGCCCACTGGCGCGTGCGCGTCGGTATCTGAGCCAACCGGCGGCGCTGGCACACAAGCGAGGCGCGGCCCGCGGCGGCCACGACGAACTCTATGAAGTTGTCATCCAAAACTCAACAAAACATTGAGCGGCATATTGCTGTGGAACAGCTCGTTCTCCATGTATTGGAGTTGCTGCTGGAGTACCGCGGCCTCGATGAGTACTGGTTCGGGCTCAATCAGCGAGACCTTCGGCCGGAGGCTATCCTGCGCGATGGCCGCGTCAGTGGTTCTGTGGTGAGCCACCTCGTGGACGAATTCGGGGCGCGTGGGGTGCGCCTATGATTCAAGACGACACCGCAAGCACCATTCTCCAGGCGGCCACCAACTACTGCCACAACGCCTTCCAGGTGGTTCCCGTTCCGCATCGCCGGAAGTCACCCGTAGTTGGGGAGTGGCCGAGCCTGCGGTTGCGGGTAGAAGACCTCCCGCGCTACTTCAACGGCCAGCCCCAGAACATCGGGGTAATCGTGGGCGACGATTGTGGCACTGCCGACGTGGACGCCGACTGCCTGGAGGTGATTTGCGCCGCGGCCTTTCTCCTCCCGCAGACGGCAATGATCTTCGGCCGCGCATCGAAGCCCGCCAGCCACTACTTCTACCGCGTGGACCCGCCGCAGCCCAGCCGCAGGTACAAAGATGTCGACGGCAAGATGTTGGTCGAGTTCCGATGCCGCACAAAGGACGGTTCGATCGGATTCCAGACGGTGGTGCCTCCCAGCACACATGAGTGCGGCGAGCTGATCCGCTTCGAGCCTGGGTGCGGCCCCATGCCCGCCAATATCGATGCCGACGTGCTCTTGCCTGCGGTTGGACGCACTGCCGCCGCAGCGCTGCTGGCGAGACATTGGCCGGCGCCCGGCCACGGGCGCCACACAACCATGCTCGCGCTGGCTGGCGGTCTGGCGCGCGCCAGTTGGACCGAGGACAACACAAAGCTCTTCTGCCGCGCCGTTTACCACGCGTTGGCCGACCCGGACCCCAAGGCCATGAATCGTTCGCACGACGAAGTCGAATCCACCTTTCTGCGCATGGCCGAAGGCGGCGACTTCACGGGCTGGCCACACGTGATCGGCGCCCTCGGCGCAAAAGTAGTGAACCTGGCGATATCCTGGCTCGGTATCTCACGACCGCCTGACGTGCCGTCCGAACTGCGGGTGGAAGAGCACCCCCTGCGCGTCTTCCCCTACACCGACTCCGGCAATGCTGAAAGACTCGTCCTTCGCCACGGGCCGGACCTCCACTACTGTCACCCGCAGAGGACGTGGTATCTCTACGATGGCACCCGGTGGGCGCCGGATCGCAACGGGCGACTCATGCATCTGGCCAAGGGCATCGCCCGCGCTCTCTACGAAGAGGCCGCCAGAATCGAGAACGACGATGAGCGCAAGTCGTGCGCCGAATTTGCCCGCAAATGTGAATCGACTGAGCGGAAGAAGGCGGCGCTAGTGTCGGCGCAATCGGAGATCGGTATTCCAGTTTTGCCAGAGCAATTCGATGTGGAGCCGTTCCTGTTGAATTGCGTCAACGGCTCAGTGGACTTGCACAGCGGTGAACTGCGTCCGCACTGCCGCGGAGACCTCATCACGAAGCTCTGTCCCGTTGAGTACCAGCCTGGCGCACGGTCCGAACTGTGGGAGCGAGTTCTCCAAGAAGCGACCGGCGGCGACAAGGAACTGCGCGATTTTCTGCAGCGTGCGGTGGGCTACAGCCTGACTGGCGACGCCAGCGAGGAGAAACTGTTCTTTGTTCATGGTCCTGCGGCGGCCGGTAAGAGCACTTTCCTCGAAGCTATCCGTACAATGCTGGGCGATTACGCGAAGTCTGCGGACTTCGAGAGCTTCGTCCAGCGCCGCGACCCTGGCGGCGTCCGCAACGACATCGCGGAATTGGCGGGCATGAGGTTCGTGGTCAGTATCGAAGTGGACGAAGGGAAAAAACTGGCCGAAGGCCTCGTCAAGCTGCTCACCGGCGGCGATCACGTGCGTGCACGCTTCCTTTACCAGGAGGCCTTCGATTTTCTGCCCCAGTTTAAGTTATGGCTCGCTGCCAACCATGCGCCGAAGGTTAAGCACGACGACTCTGCGATATGGCGTCGCATACTGCGCATCCCGTTTGAGCAAGTGATTTCCAAGGAGAAGCGAGATCCATCCGTGAAGGCTCGGCTGAAGGACCTGCACGAGTCCGGTCCAGCGATCCTAATATGGGCCGTCGAAGGCGCACTTCGGTGGCGTGAGGAAGGTCTGGGTGTTCCGCGAGTAGTCGAGGAGGCGACGGAACAGTACCAGTTGGATATGGACCCGCTGCGCCCATTCATTACCGACTCCTGCGTGTTGCATCCGTCCGCGTGGGTGTCGGCGGCAAAGCTTCGTCAAGCGTATGAGGACTACTGCCGGCAGACCGGAGAGAAACGCCCGCTCGGGCCGCGTGAATTCGTGGACGGCTTGAAGGCTCGTGAGTGCAAGCCGGATCGCCGCCACGCAGGTCGGGGGTGGCTGGGGATCGGCCTGTTGACGGATGAACAGGCGTGACACCGTGACGCCAGGAGGGGTCATTCCCGTGTTCTTTTTTTCTAATTCGCTCGCGATAGCTAAAAAGGGGGGGAATGGCGTCACGAGGCGTCACGGCGTCACGCTCCAGAAGAGGAGGGGGGCCCTCCGAGGGACCGCTTCGGGATGGGATGCGCAGCCTGGCGGGATAGGCGTGGCGGCCATCCACGTGGCCGCCCAACGCAGAAAGCGGGCCGCCAGTCTGAGGTCACCGTGGGGCGCACGATAGGGCACGCGGGGCGCTTGTGGCGGGCGGGCTGGTTTCGTACTGCCAGACGGCTCTCGGCGGCGCGCCCCGGCTGACCTGTGGCCCGTACCCGATTCCTGGGACCTGGGATCGACCGGCGCCGGCCGCGCGGTTGAGTGGCGCGGTGTTCGCGCAGCGATAGGCCCAAAAACTAGGTTGACAGAGGGAGGTTGACAGGTTGACATGCCCCAATTAATGACCCAATCAGAATACGCACGCCACCGCGGGAAGAGTCGCCAGTATATCAGCCGACTTCTGCAGCGGGGAATCCTCGTCTTGCGCGGCGGCAAGATCGACGTTTCCGCGTCGGACTTGGTCCTCGATGACAAGCCCGCAGTCGACGTGGACCCGCCAATCGCCCAACCGCCTACAGCCACAACCGTTGCACCGCCCTTACCTTTCGCACGGCCATCCGCCGGCACCATGGAACAAGCGGGCGCCAGCTTCGGGCAGGCGCGTGTGGCAGACATGGTCTACCGGGCCAAACTGCGCAAACTTGAATTCGAAACTCGCCAGGGAAAGCTGATCGAGGCCGAGCTGGTCGGACAGCGCTGGTCGGGGATCCTGGTGATGCTGAAGGATCGCGTTCTCGGTGTGCCGGACAAGCTGGCGCCCGAAGTAGCCGCCCTTACCGACGAACGCCAGGTGCGTGATGTCTTGAGGCGCGAGATGCATCTGCTCCTAAAGGTGTTGAACCAGGAGGTCCGCTATGCTCGTTGAAGACATCCAAGAGTCCGCGGCAGCCGTCCTGCTGCCACCGCCCGACCTCACCGTTTCGCAATGGGCCGATGCGAACCGCAGATTAAGTTCCGAGAGCGCGGCCGAGCGCGGCGAGTGGAGGACCGATCGCGCGCCGTACCAACGGGCGATCATGGACGCGCTCAGTCCGAGCCACTCGTGCGAGCAGATCGTGCTGATGTGTGGTGCGCAGCTTGGCAAAACTTCCATCCTGGAAAACTTCACCGGCTTCATCATCGACCTGGATCCTGGTCCGATCCTACTGGTTGAGCCACGTGAAGCCGATGCGGAGTCGTTTTCGAAGGACCGTCTGGCGCCGATGCTTCGGGACACGCCATGTCTGCGCGGCAAGGTGGCCGACGCCCGAAGCCGCGATTCGAACAACACGGTGCTCCACAAGAAGTTCACCGGCGGCAGCATCACCCTGTCGGCGTCGAACTCGCCCGCCGGCCTGGCGATGCGCAGTATTCGGTACTGCTTGCTCGATGAAATAGACCGTTACCCGGCCAGCGCCGGTAGCGAGGGCGACCCCGTGAATCTTGCGGTCACGCGCACGGCGAATTTCTGGAACCGGAAGATCGTGATGTGCTCCACGCCGACGGTGAAAGACACATCGCGCATCGCTGCTGCATGGGAAGAGTCGAATCAGCAGGCTTTCTGGGTGCCATGCCCCATGTGCGAGACATTCCAAGTTTTGCGCTGGGGGAACATCGTATGGCCGAAAGGCGAGCCGGAGAAAGCCCAGTACCGATGCGATCACAAACTGTGTGGGCAACTCATCGGAGAGCACCAGAAGGCTTGGATGCTGGCTCGCGGGGAGTGGCGCGCCGCGCGCCCGGAGAGCGCCATCGAGGGCTTTTGGGTCTCTGCCTTATACAGTCCTTGGCGGAAGTGGGGCGACCTGGCGGGCAAGTTTCTATCGGACAAGAAGTCGCCGGAAAGGCTGCGGGAGTTCGTCAATACCGTTTTGGCGGAGGCCTGGGAAGACGCCGCCACAGGCAGCACGGACGTCGATTCTCTTCTCGTGCGCCGCGAGAAATTCGATCCGGAGGAGGGCTTGCCGCCCGGCGTGGCGCTGGTCACGGCCGGCGCGGACGTCCAGCAGGATCGAATCGAAGTCGAGCTGGTGGGTTGGGGACGCAACGAGGAAAGCTGGTCTTTAGGGTACGTCATCCTCCCTGGCAACACCGTGGAACCCGAGGTTTGGGATGCGCTTGATCAAGTGCTCAGCCTCTCGTTCCAGCACCCGTACGGCCCGGAGCTTATGGTGGCCGCAGCCTGCATCGACGCCGGCTTCCGCCAGCCGATCGTGCAAACGTTCTGCTACGAGCGGTCGCACCGTCACGTTTTCCCTGTGAAGGGCGCGGCGGGCCAGCGTCCGGTGTGGGCGCGCATGCCGAGCAAGAGCGGAGACAAGCGCCCACTGTGGATTATAGGATCGGATGCCGCAAAGGAAGCGGTTACCGCCAGACTCCGCATCGCGACGCCAGGGCCGGGGTTCTGCCACTTTCCGATCACCGACCAGTACGACCGGGCTTACTTCGAACAACTCAATTCCGAGGTGTGCAAGGTGAAATACAACCGCGGCTATGCACATCGCGAGTGGCACAAAAAGCCGGACACGCGAAACGAAGCTTTGGACTGCCGATGCTACGCTTACGCCGCACTTCAAGCGGCAGTGATGGCCGGTCTTCGGTTGAACCGGCAAGCCGATCAGATCGAGGCGATGGGCGGACATAGATGAAAGGTTGCATCGAATCGAGTAGCAGCACGGCGGTGTGCACGGCATGTGGAGCGCGCCCCAAGACGCTACATTTGCTGCTGTTCAAGCGCGGAACTTACTGTCCTGGTTGCTGCCCGGCGTGCGCGCCGAAGCCGGCCCCACCGTGGCC
>JBAWDI010000621.1:0-15658 GCA_049590695.1 Bryobacteraceae bacterium | reverse complement strand
CCGGGTTTGGCAATAAATGCGTCTGTCCCCTTTTCCCTTTTCCTAGCGGAGCGCGGGGCGAGCGTGATTCAGACATAATGCGACTAAGTCGGAGATACTCGCTTCGCCTGCGCACATGACTGTGTCCGCGCCGCCCCAATAGATCTTGACGGTTCCGTCGGGCTCCGCAACGGCGCCACAGGTGAAGACCACGTTAGGGACGTATCCAGTGATTTCCCACGGGTCTTCCGGCTGCAAGATCCACGAATCGCCGACTCCTATTACCTTGGCCGGGTTCCGCAGGTCATGCAGAGCGACCCCCAAACGGTAGACCGCTCCGGCCATGGTCTGGAAAACGCCGTGATAGATGGAAAGCCATCCCTGCTCCGTCTTGATCGGCGGCGCGCCGGGACCGATCTTCATTTCGTCCCAATGATACTGCTCGGGCCGCATGATGAGTTGTGACTCGCCCCAAAAACGCAGATCGGGAGAATAGGAAATCCAGATCGACCAAGGCGCGATTTCCGAATGGGGACGGTCCAGCCGGGCATAGAGGTTGTCGAACTTCTCGGGGAAGATCACTGCATTGCGACAGTCCGCCTCGGTGATGAGAGCGAACCGTTCCACGCGGCGGAAGTCCTTGGTCTTTGCCAGGGCGATCCGGACCCCATTGCGCGAGTAGGAGCTGTAGGTGATGAGGTACTCGCCATCCAGCAGCGTCACGCGCGGGTCCTCGACGCTGAACTCTTCGTAGGCGGCAGAAGGGGTGAGGAAGGGCTGGGGATCGGCCGTGAAGTGGAACCCGTCGGAGCTGCGCGCCAGACCGATGATCGACCGGCCGGTGCGCAAATGGGAACGGAACAGCATGATGTATTCGTTCTCGTGTTTTACCACCGCCGCGTTGTGGACCGTTTCCACGGGGTAGGGGATATCGGCTTTCGTGAGGATAGGATTGTGAGCGTATCGCCTGATCATCGGTTTGCTTCCAGTTCAAAAATCGTCTGGTAGACCCGTTCGTAGGCTTCCACCATGGTTTCGATGGAGAAGCACTCCCGGACCCGTTGGCGGCAGGCGCGGCGATCGATTTCACCGAGGCGCTTGAGGGACCGCACGGCCTCGTGGACGTTGCCGACCAAAAAGCCCGTTTGCCCGTCTGCAATCACTTCACGGCAGGAGCCGAGGTCCATGGCGACGACAGGCACGCCGGCCGCATTGGCTTCCGCCAGGACCAGTCCGAATCGCTCCGGGATGGTGTTCAGGTGCAGCAACGCGCGGGCTTCGGCGAACAAGGCGTTCTTGCCGGACACGTCCACCGGCCCGATGTAGCGGATGGTGGAACCAAGGTGCGGCTCGACCTGCTCGCGGAAGTAGGTCCGATCCTGAACAATTCCGGCGATTAGCAGCGGCAGGCCGCTCAGGCGCGCAACCTCGATGGCCAGATGAACGCCCTTGTCGGGGTGAATCCGGCCGAGGAAGATCAGTTGATCGCCCCCAGTTTCCTGGAGCGGGTACAACGAGAGGTCGATGCCGTTATAAACCGTCGCCAGGTAATTCAGCCCCGGCGCGCGATCGGAATCGCTGATGGCGACGAAATAGCCGTCGCGATACTTCTCATAGACGGGCATGATCCGGGGCGACGAGAATCCATGGATCGTGGTGAGCACCGGCGTCTGCACCAGCCGGGTGTAGGCGAGCGCCATGAAGTCGTAGTGGCTATGGATGAGGTCGAACTCGCCAGCGTGCTCAAAGGCTTCGGAGATGTGAAGGTACTCGGCTACTTTGGGATCGATGGCACGATCCTCTTCATACCCGCGGTCGATGACGGCATGCAGGCGGGCGCGGGTCACGGAATCCCCGGTCGCAAACAGCGTCACATCCCAGCCGCGGGCGGCCAGTCCTTCGGTGATGTTGCCGGCGACGGTCTCCCACGCGCCATATTGCCGGGGCGGTGTTCGCCAGGCGACCGGCGACAGGACAGCCACTCTTTTTTGGGGAATGGTCATGCGGGTTCCATGGCAGCCAACACCTCGGCCAGCGGGACGGTTGCGAAACCGGTGGCGTGATCCGCCAGACCGTAGGGAATGATGAGTTCGCCGTTGTGGAGCAGAGCGCCGCACGTGTAAACCACGTTGGGTACGTAGCCTTCACGTTCGTTCCGATTCGGCTGGAGGAGGGGTTCGCGGAGCCGGCCAATCACTTTGGCGGGATCGTCGCGATCGAGGAGGAACGCGCCGATGCAGTACTTTCGCATCGGGCCGACGCCGTGGCTGAGGACCAGCCATCCGGCATCGGTCTCGATGGGAGATCCGCAGTTGCCGAGTTGGACGAGCTCCCAGGGAAAGGCGGGTTTGAGGAGCACCCTGCGCTCATTCCAGAAGTGGACGTTGTCGGAAAACATCAGGTAGATGTTCTCGTTGTCCTGGCGGGAGAGCATGGCATAGAGGCCGCCGATCTTCCGCGGAAACAGGGCCATGCCTTTGTTTTCGGCGGCCGGACCATTCAGGGTAATGAATCGAAAGTGGAAGAAATCGGAAGTCTCCACCAGCTCCGGCACCACCACCCTGCCATCGTAGGCCGTGAAGGTGGCGTAGTAGACACAGGTGCCATCGTCGTTCCGGAAGCAGACGAACCGGGCGTCCTCGATGCCGTTGCGTTGCGAGGGTGTGACTGGGAATAGTATGCGCTCGCACAACTGCTGCTCCGGATGGAACTGGACCTCGTAGTTGGACCGGGCCAGCATCCAAATCCCCTGTGCCTCCTCTTGATCTTCCTGCGTCATTCCATCCGGCAGGCGGAACTGTTCGGCTTGGAGACTGGCGCGAAGCTCTTCGAGCGAGAACGATTCCCCAAGCTTGCTCATCACCCGGCGCGTGAATTCGCCGGTCAATCCCAGCTCGGAGAGTTTCCGCCCGAACAGCGCCTTTTCGTACCGGGGATTGGGGATCTGGCGTGGCTCGGTGAGGAAGCCGGTTGTGGGTAATACCTCGATCCGCCGATCGGGATGGATGATTCCGGTTCGAAACGTGATGGAAGAAACGTGCCCTTCTCCCGTGGCGCGGAGACTGAGAATGAAGCGGAGGGCGTCAGTTGGCAGGCCGGTCTGGTCGGGGTGCGGCACGATGGAGGGATTGAACAGCGCGGCGGATTCCAAAGAGTACTCGGCCAGGAAATACGAGCCGATCAGCAGCCGCCTTTGTTCGGAAATCTCGCCATCGGCCAACAACAGCTCGTGGACTTGTTGAAAGCGTTCCAAAAAGACCTTGCGGATCTTCTGGTGCCGCTGGGAGAATTCGGCGGAAATTCCGTCCACCAGGGCGCCGACCTGATCTTCGGGAAGCAACATGATCCGGTCGACGATGCCGCCGACCCGTTCGGAATCCCCCGGGGTGAACGGCCGCAGAAGAACGCGCGACTGGTCGGGCCTCAGGATGGTGGGGGTGCGTTTGAGGTGAATGGACATGGGCGTTGGGGTCTACTCCGCGATGGCGATCGGCTCCTTGAAACTGGTCAGTATGTTTTGCGCCAATTGCATCTCGGCCAGCGAGAGCAAGAAGGCCAGGGTGGATTCCGCTCCCAGGTTCCCGTTGACGCGATCCACATGCAACCCGTCGTGGCAGCCGCCAGTCGCGGGAGAGTAGAGTTCCAGACCGAGATCGTTCCAGCCGATAAACCAGTCAAAGGCGCGTTGCGCGTGTTCGTACCACCCGAAGTCGGAAGTGGCGCGATAGGCTTCCAGGCAGGCCGAGACGGTGGCTTGGGCCTCGACGGGCTGCTGGTCGAAATTGGCGCGAGTGCCGCCGCGGCGGTAGAATCCATTGCTGCCAATGGGCCGAAAGTGACCCTTTTCGGACATCTGCAATTCGGTCAGCCAGCGCAGGGCCTGGAGTCCCCGGTTGAGCACGGCCGGTTGCCGGGTTGCCTGTCCGGTGACAATCAGGGCGTGGGCGAGCTTGGCATTATCGTAGGACAGCTCCTCTTCAAACCACTGCCAGTCGGGGTGCGCGCTGGCTTCGAAGCGATCCATGAGGCGGCCAATGAGTGTCTCACGGGTTTGGTCGACGAGGCTGTCGCCGCCCAACCGGCGCAGATATTCATGGATGCCGATCAGGCCGAACGCCCAGGCCCGCGGTGAACTGAAGCCGGTCAGGACGGGCAGGGCCAGGGCGAAGAGCTGTCCGGCCATCATATGGAAGCTCCGAAAGGGCGAACGCCCCACGCCTATGCCCAGCGCCCAGAGGGCTCTGCCCTGACAATCCTCCGACCCCTGTTCATCCAGCCAGCGCCGGTCGAAGCCGAGGTGGTTGTGAAAGCGTTTCGTTTTGAGATCGAAAGCATGATGGAGGAAAGCCGCGGAGGTGGTGGCGAGTGTCCGCACGGACTCCGGGTCCTGGCCCAATTCACCGAGCAGCACGGCGAGGACGAAGGCGCGAGCGTTATCGTCGGTGCAGTAGCCTTCGGAAAAATTCGGAACACTGAAGACCGCGTGTTGGAAGACACCGGTGGAATCGGTCATGCGCGAGAGATGACTCAGCTTGATGGCCGGCAGTTCCCGCGGCTTTTGGTCGAGCGTCTTGGTGGCCAGAGACTTTCGCGGCGGCACCGCCACTTCCAGCCGGGCACACTCGAAAGAACGCATATACATCTGCGCCACGTTGCTCCAGATCATCTCGCGGCCGATCCGGTAGGCGTTCTTGCGAATGGCGTGGCGGCGGGTATCGTCGCGCAGCAACCCGGCCACTTCACGCGCTACGGCCCGCGCGTCGCCGAATGGCACCAGCACACCGCGGTCTTCCGCCAGCAATTCGGCGGCGTGCCAGTATGGCGTGGAAACCACTGCTTTGCCGGCGCCAAACGCGTAGGCCAGCGGGCCTGACGTGATCTGTGCTTCGTTCAGGTAAGGCGAAATGTAAAGATCCGCGGCGCCTATGAACTCGTTGAGATGCTCAAGATCCACGAACTGGTTGTAGAAGATGACGTTCTTTTCGACTTGGTTCTTCTTGGCGAGAATTTCGAGACCGAGCCGGTAAGCTTCGCCGTGCTCCCGCAGCTCGTTGGGATGAGTGGCGCCGAGGACAATATAAACCACCTCGGGGAACTCTACCAGAATTTGCGGCAGGGCATTGAGCACATTCTCGATGCCTTTGTTCGGCGAAAGCAGGCCGAACGTGAGCAGCACCACCCTCCCTTCCACCCCGAACTGGTCCTTGAAATAAGTGGGATCGACGAAACCCACGTCGGGAATGCCGTGCGGGATGAGATCGATCTTGGCCGGCGGCGCCTGGTAAATCTCGTGCAGCATCTGCCGTCCGCGCTCGGCCATGACCACGAGCCGGCTGGAGAGTGAGACGAGCTCCTCCATCACGCGCCGTTGGTCTGCTTTCGGTTCACGCAGAACGGTGTGAAGCGTGGTGACAACAGGCATTCTCAATTCGCGCAAGAGTGCCAGGATGTGACCACCGGAGGGCCCTCCGAAGATGCCGAACTCGTGCTGCAGGCAGACGATGTCGACGTTGTTGATGTTGAGGAAGTCCGCGGCACGCAGATAGGACGACAGGTCCTGCTCCTCAATCTCAAAGCGAACCACTTCCGGGTACTCGTAGCCACCCGCAATATCGTTGACCGACACTGCGAAGCACTGGCTTTGGGGATGCGCGCTGGCGACGGCGGCCAGCAAGTCGGACGTGAACGTAGCGATGCCGCATTTGCGCGGCAAGTGGTCTCCGACGAAAGCGATTTTGCGGACTTTAGAAATGGTCTTCATCCGGTCAATCCGATGCTCCGGGTTGGGCTACCGGCGGAAAATGAAGCGGATCCCTGAGGTTTTGCAGCTCCCGGTAATAATAGATCGGGGAAGGCTGCTTTTCTTTGAACTTCAGCGCCTTCAGAAATTCGATTTCCTCCGCGGTGGCATCGCCACTTAAAGACGAATCCTTCAGGAATTGTTCCAGCCCCGGTTCCACGGCGAAGGGCCGCGGAGGCTGCTGTTCGGCAAACTCAAATCGCTTCAGGCTGCCTGCCGCAAGCCGCCGGTTGAGGACCACTCCCATGCCAAAGGTAATCAGGTCGATATCCCAGGAGTCGATTATGGGATCCAGGAAGGAGATCCACGTGGCGGCGGAGAGGTCGAAGACATCCGTGTCCAGAAACTCGAGGATCGCGACGCGCATTTGCTCGTAGCTGCGGCCGCCGATCTGGGCCATGAGGCGCAGCCACTCTTCACTTCGCAATTCCTCCCGCGCGACACCCTGGGCGACGTCCAGAAGTTTTTGAGTGACCAGGCGTTCGAGTTCGCCGAACGGCTCCTTCTCAAAAATCCGGCGCAGTTCTTTTTGCCGGGCGGCGTCGCATTTGCGGAGAATCAACTCGCGACACTCCTGGAACAGAGGCTGCGGGGGCTCGGCCGCTCTTTTCCTCGATTCCTCCTTACGCTGCACCTCCGCCAGATTCGAAAGTTCACCGCTGGGGAGCTTCAAGGCCCGGCCGATTTTTTCGTAGATGTCGGTGCGTCCAGGCGCGGGAGGAGCCTTCTTCCGGGCCAGCAACTGCGAGATGTACGATTCGGTGACCTGAGCGGCAGCAGCGAGATCTTTCTGCTCCAGGCCCAGTTCCTTCAAGCGGTGCCTGATCAATAGAGAAACGTCCACGAATGTTCCTATCGGTTTTAGTTAACCAAAATCGGTAAATCAACCTATATTATCTTGGCACAAACAAGCTTGACATGCAAGTTTACTTAACCGATAATGGTTAATGAATGGAGACGGTCCTAAGTTCCACGACCTGACGACCTCGACCGGGCACGCCATGACTGACACCATTGCAGCGGGGAGCATCTTGATGCAAGCAGGCACGCATCCGCCAAACTCCTCACCCGCGGCATCTTCAGAAGGGCCTGGTGTTCGACCGGGCTTTTTACAACTCGATCCGACGGGAGGCTGGCAGCAACATGAACAAGAGGCTATTGAAGCGGCATCAGCGCCAGGTTGCGCGCGCGAAAGAGCGGGTTAAAGTTTCGGAGCCCGACCTGAGGACACCGGAACAAGTGAGTGCGGCACGGGAGGTGAGCTGGAGTGTGGCAGGGCAGCACGACGTTCCCCGCCCGCCTTACTCCACGCCGTCCAGCACGCCGAAAGCCGGTACAGAGTCATGATCCGCGCCAAGGTGGGGCTGTTCTCGACACGCTGTCCACATTGCAGATCCATCGATTTCAGAAGGGTAGGCGTGCGAAATGCGATGGAGACGGCATTCCAGTGGCTTCTGCAACCTTGCCGTTGCGGTCTCTGCGGCCACCACTTTTTCCGATTCCGATGGCAAGCTCTCATCGGGGACACGGCGTAAGCGATTACAGCAGCCCCGCCGGACGGCGGTAACCGGTGGTAAAAAGCGCGTCGAAGTCGCGACTGGCCTCCTCCGGCGGCGCCATCGAGCCGGCAGACCCCGCAGCTTGTTCACACGCCAGCTTAACGACGCTTCCGGCGGGAATGTGACAAGTGGAAGAGCGTGGCGTGGACGACGGGGATCGGACCTTGCAGTATTATCTGTAGGGTAATACCCTTCTGGATATGATTCAGCCGTTCAAAGACGAGCGGGCCAAGAAGTTGATGGAAGGCCTGCGCGTAGTTGAACTGGTGAACATTGAAGAGCAGGCTCGAACGCGCCTGATCCGGCTGGAGTCCGCGACTTCCCTGGAGGATCTGCGGGCACTTCGCGGGAACCGGCTGGAAGCGCTGAGCGGCAGCCGCAAGGGCCAGTTCAGTATTCGGATCAACGACCAATATCGAATCTGCTTCAACCGGGAAGCGAAAGGACCGACCGATGTCGAAATCGCCGACTACCACTAAAGGCGGAAAAAAACTGCTGCCGATCCACCCCGGCAAGATTCTGTTCGAAGACATGCAGGACGAAGGGATCAGCATCAACGGGCTGGCGCAGGCGATCCGGGTGCCGGCGAACCGCATCAGCCTGATCGTGAATGGGAAGCGCCGAATCACCGCGGACACCGCCGCGCGCCTCGGCCGCTACTTCGGGACCTCCCCGCAGTACTGGCTGAACATTCAGAATCGCTTCGATCTCGACTCGCTCGACAAAGCCGTGATCGAGCGGGATGTCATTCCGAAGAAGGCTGCGTAGATCTCGGCGAGGTCCGTATTCGGGCGGAGCGGCGGGCGTCAACTCAATTGGTCAACTTAATTCAACTGGTTATGCCGGACACCCCGGCGAAGGGGGATGGCTTCTGCGCGCAGGTTGTTGGGTTGGAAAGGAATGGCGGGGACGACGGGGCTCGAACCCGCGACCTCCGACGTGACAGGCCGGCGTTCTAACCAACTGAACTACGTCCCCGCAATGTCAGGCGGATAATCCGATGCTAACACGATGGCAGAGCGGCCGCAAAATCGGCGCGGGGCGCTTCGCGAAAAGAAAGGGCAAGCCAAAGCATGCCCCACCAAAGCGCGCTAAGGTGTAAGCATGACGATTCGCGGCGTGGTGTGCCTTACTTGCTCCTTGGCGGCCCTGGCGTGTTGCACGGCGCGCAAGCCGACCCCCGAGGAAGCCCGCAAGTTCATCGATGACGTCGAGCAGAAGCTGCTGGTCCTGAATGTCGACTCGGCGCGCGCGGACTGGGTCAAGTCCACCTACATCACCGACGACACCGAAACCCTCTCGGCCAAGCTCGACGAGCGCGCCATCGCGGCCACGGTGGAGTATGCCAAGCAGTCGACGCGCTTCGACGGGCTGCAGCTCGACCCGGTGACGGCGCGCAAAATCAAGCTGCTGAAACTCTCGCTCACCATCGCCACGCCCTCCGATCCCAAGGAGAGCGAAGAGCTGACGCGCATTGTCGCGGGCATGGAAGGGGCCTACGGGAAGGGCAAGTATTGCCCCAGCGGGCCGGCCAGTTGCAAGGACCTGGACCAGTTGAGCAACATTCTCGCCGAGAGCCGCGACCCCAAACAGCTTCTGGATGCGTGGACCGGCTGGCACGCCATCGCGCGCCCCATGCGTCAGGATTTCGTGCGCTACGTGGAGCTGGCGAACAAAGGCGCGCGCGAGCTCGGCTTCCAGGATAACGGCGCCATGTGGCGGGCCAAGTACGACATGCCGCCGGACGCTTTTGCCGCCGAACTCGACCGGCTGTGGGAACAGGTGCGGCCGCTGTATCTGTCGCTGCACGCCTACGTGCGCGCCAGGCTGAGGCAAAAATACGGCGACGCGGTTCCCGCCAGCGGGCCGATCCCCGCCGACCTGCTGGGCAACATGTGGGCGCAGGAGTGGGACAACATCTATCCGCTGGTGGCGCCGGCCAACGCCGACCCGGGCTACGATCTGACCGCGCTCCTCAAAAAGCGCAACACCGACTGGAAGCAGATGGTGAAGTACGGCGAGAACTTTTTCGTCTCGCTGGGATTCGATCCGCTGCCGCAGACCTTCTGGGAGCGTTCGCTGTTCCTCAAGCCCAGGGACCGCGAGGTGGTGTGCCATGCCAGCGCATGGGACATCGACATGGTCGACGATGTGCGGCTGAAGATGTGTATCCAGATTACGGGCGAGGACTTCCTGACCATCCACCACGAACTGGGCCACAATTTTTACCAGCGCGCCTACAGCGGGCAGCCGCCTTTATTCCGCGACAGCGCCAACGACGGTTTCCATGAGGCGGTGGGGGATACCATCGCGCTTTCCATCACGCCCGAGTACCTGGTGAAGCTGGGCCTGCTCGACAAGGCGCCGGATACCTCCAAAGACATCGGCCTGCTGCTGCACCGGGCGCTGGAGAAGATCGCATTTCTGCCCTTTGGCCTGGTGATCGACCAGTG
Organism: Bryobacteraceae bacterium; assembly: GCA_049590695.1. Lineage (GTDB taxonomy): Bacteria > Acidobacteriota > Terriglobia > Bryobacterales > Bryobacteraceae > Fen-178. The sequence goes on along the minus strand of JBAWDI010000621.1, from coordinate 5,867 downwards.
GCGCTGGAAGGTGTTTTCGGGCGAGATTCCGCCCGAGAAGTATAACCAGACCTGGTGGCAGCTTCGGGAGAAGTACCAGGGAATCGCGCCGCCGGGCGGCCCAGCGGGCGCCCCGCGCGGCGAGGAGGATTTCGATCCGGGAGCGAAATATCACGTGGCCGCCAATGTGCCGTACATGCGGTACTTCCTGGCCGACATCCTGCAGTTTCAATTTCACCGCGCGCTGGCGCAGGCGGCCGGCTGCACCGGGCCGCTGAACCGTTGCTCCATTTTCGGCGACCAGGCGGCGGGGAGCCGGCTGAACGCCATGCTGGAAATGGGGCAGAGCCGCCCCTGGCAGGATGCGCTGGAGAAGATTGCGGGCACGCGCGAGATGGACGCGTCGGCGATTCGCGATTATTTCGCGCCCTTGCAGAAGTGGCTGGACGAGCAGAATCGGGGGAAGCCGGTGGGTTGGTAAGCCCGCGGACGCTTACAGGTAGAAGTCGTCCACGGCATAGCCGGGGTAGTCCCGTGTAACCTGCGTTTGCAGGTCCTGGGAGAGGCGTTCCATGTCGTCGGTGATCTTCAGGAAGCTGAAGGCGGCGCGATTGTTCGGCCCGTAGACGCTAACCACCACGTTACACAGTTCGCGCAAACGAGCATGGGCCGCCCGAATTTCACGGCTCAACTCCCGATGCTCCTCCAATGTCAGAGGTTTGGAAGTCTCCGGACGCATTCCGATTCATCATAGCAGTCCCACACTCGAGGAGAGCTTCGGACGCCGGTGGCCGAATTGCTACAATCGCAGTGATGGCCAACCATATCTACGCCGTATTCGATACCACGGAAGGTACCTTCAAGATCGAGCTTTTCGCCCTCCAGGCGCCGCGCACGGTCGAGAACTTCGTCAGTCTCGCGGAAGGAGCCAAGACGGGAAAGCCGTTCTACGACGGCACCCTTTTTCATCGCGTGATTCCGGATTTCATGATCCAGGGCGGCGACCCGGAGGGCACCGGACGCGGCGGTCCCGGATACCGTTTTGCCGATGAGTTTCACGCGGAACTGAAGCACTCGAAGCCCGGTATCCTCTCCATGGCCAACGCCGGGCCGAACACCAACGGGAGCCAGTTCTTTATCACCGTGGCCGCCACTCCGTTCCTGGACAATCGCCACGCGGTTTTCGGAGAAGTGACGGAGGGATACGACGTTGTGAAGAAGATCTCGCTGGCGCCGCGCAACCGGCAGGACCGGCCGTTGAAGGAAGTTAGGGTCAATTCGGTGAAGATCGAAAGAACATAGGAAGCGGCCCTGCCGCTCACATGAAACTGGCGATTTTCGGAGGCACGTTCGACCCCATTCACGAGGCCCACCTGGCGGTGGCCAGGAGAGCGGCGGACCGTTTCCGGCTTGACCGGGTGCTCTTCGTCCCGGCCGCCCATCCGCCCCACAAGGCCGGAATCACCCACGCGCCTTACGATGACCGCGTGCGGATGGCCGAGTTGGCGTGCCGGGGCGAGGCGCGTTTCGAGGTTTCCCGGCTGGAAGAGGGGGTTCACCGCAGCTACTCGATCAATACCATCGAGAAGATGCAGGCCCGGATGGCGCCGGCGGACGATCTATATTTCATCATTGGCGCGGATGCGTTCGCCGAGATCCGGACGTGGCGCCGATGGGAGGATGTCGCCCGGAGGGTCCGTTTCATTGTGGTGAGCCGCCCCGGTCATGTCTATGAAGTGCCGCCGGGAGTCCGCTTGGAACGGCTCGATACCATCGAGCTTCCGGTCTCTTCCTCGGGAATCCGCCGCGCCCTGGCGGCGGGCGAGCGCCCCGCCGAGGTGCCCGAACCGGTTCTCGAGTACATCTTCAGCCACGGACTATACGGCGCGCGAGTGCCCGCCTGAATCGTGGCCGGCCGATACACCCCCTGTGTCGGGTTGCGCCGCGAAGCCGGGCCAGAGGCCGGCCCGGTCCCCTCTCAGACGCCGTGGCAATCGCCGCAACCTGCGATTTTTCTTGTATCTAGAACATAAACAGTCCATTATGTTTTTAGGACAAAGCCGGATGGCATGCGTCGTGCAAGATAATTTGTGCATTGAGGCGTTCCCCCCCGTCCGGATTGCCCGATCACTGGAGGTGTGCCTTGAAAAAACTTCATTCCATTCCCAAACTTGTAGTGCTTCTGCTAGCGGCCGCAGCCGCGTTGCACGCGCAGACGCTGAATATCAGCCCGAATCCGCTTAACATCACGGTGCTGGCGAACGCGGGCGCCACAGCGTACCTCACCTTGACGAGTACGGGTGCGCCCATCACCATATACTCGGTCACACCGACGGTCTCGTCGCTGCATGCGTCGCTTCCAGCTAGTCCCGTAACCACACCGCAAACCATTACCGTCACGGTCGATCCCCTGGCTGCCGGCGCCAGCCCATATACTGGCTATCTATCGGTCTCCAGCTCCGATTCGGCTACTGTTCACAGCGTGCCGGTGAATGTCTCGTTCAGCGGCATTGGCGTTTATCCGTCAACTCTTGCGCTTCAATACACTGCTGGCAGCACCAGTTTTCCGGCACCGGTGTCCTCGACGCTGACCGTTCCTCCGGGTGTCACGGTCAGCGCCCCGACCGCCAACAGCGGTGGAAGCTGGCTGCAGGCGGCCGTCACGGGAACCCCGCCGACGGTGGTTACAGCTCTGGTCAACACCTCGGTGGCGCAAACCCTTGCGCCGGGCACTTATACGGGATTCATCACCATCACGCCCACTACCGGCGCCCCGGCAACCGTGCAGGTGACGCTGGTGGTCAGCGCCGCACCTCAATTGACGGTTGCTCCTTCGTCACTCTCGTTCTATTACCAGGTGAATGGAACCAATAATCAGACCTCGCAGCAAATCGTGCTCACGGCCGGCGCCCAGAACTTCAACTTTTCGTTCCCGACGTATCCGACGTGGATCAGCCTCGACCGGCCAAGCGGAACCGTCCTGGCGGGTCAAAGCCTAACCGTCACGGTGACCGTAACTCCTCCTTCGTCCTGCACTTCTTCGTGTAGCGGCAATCTGGTCTTGAATACCACCCCCGGTGCCACCCAGAATATTTCGGTCACGCTGACGGTCTCCACAAATCCGCTGCTGAACGTCAACACGACGGCGATCAGCTTCCCCACTTATCAAATGGGAACCACGCCGCCGGCGGCCGTTTCCCTCACGCCAGGCAGCACCGGCGCGGCGCTGTCGTACACGGTGACCCCGTCCACGGCCTGGCTGACTGTCACGCCAACCTCCGGCACCACGCCCACTCCAGTTTCGATCGGGGTAAATCCCATCAACCTTCTCCCTGGAACTTACAACGGCACAGTGTCGTTCTTGGCCAGTGGCGTCACGCAGTCCATCTCCGTGACTTTAACCGTGACCAACAATCCCGTGCTAGTCGCCAGCCCCGCCTTGCTTTGGTTTGCGTTTCAGAGCGGCCAAGCATTACCCGCCTCGCAAACCATCAACCTCACCAGCAGCAACGGGGCGCCGCTGCTCTACAACGCGACGAGTACTGCATCGTGGCTGATACTGACCAGCCAGACCAGCGGAACCACGGACAGCACCCTCACCGCGTCGGTCAACATTTCCGGTCTCTCCGCGGGCACATACAACGGGCAAATTGCCATAACCGCCACGAATCAGCAAACCGGGGCGGCGCTGACCGCGGTCGACATTCCGGTGACGCTTTACGTCAGTAGCAACGCACTGCTATTGGTGACTCCGCCGCAGCCCTTTACCGCCCAGGCCTACAGCGGCCAGTCTGCGGCGCAACAGAATGTGACACTTGCCAGCACCAGCACCGATGTACTAAACCTGACGTGGAGCCTGCCGACAGCAGCACCGTGGCTGTTAACTTCCACGCCGCCTGGCTCCACACCTAGCTCGTTCGGGCTGCAGGCGACCCCGCCGGCCAACCTAGCGCCCGGGATTTACTCGGCCAACGTCTCCGTGTCGGCGACCGGTCCCGCCGGCGCCGTCCTCGATAGCCCAGTGACCATTCCGGTGGTCTTACGGTTGACCTCCGGGACTATCAACGCCCCTTCGCCCGCTGCCCTGTCGTTCTCGCAGAGCGTCGGCGCGTCGGCCCCGCCAGCGCAGTCGGTTGCCGTGACCAGTACCCCGCCTGGGCTGACCTTCATCCCGTCGCCTTATGACCAAGGGTTTGGCTGGCTCTCGGTATCCTCCTCGACTAACACCACCAACGGTTCGTTTAGCGTCTCCGTGGATGGCTCCAAGCTCAGTACCGGCACGTACACAGGCAAAGTCGTCGTGTTCAGCGAGTTCGCCGCCGGCAGCCCGGCCGTTATTCCCGTGACCTTGACGGTGACTCCGGGAACTATCTCGGCGCCCACCACCACACTCTCCTTCACGCAGGTGCGGGGTGGCGCCGCGCCGGCGGCGCAGAATGTGACCGTGTCCGGCTCGCCCATCGCTCTCAACTTCACCGCCGCCGCCGGTACCACTGACGGCAACGCGTGGCTCACCGTAACCCCGCAGACCGGAACCACTCCGGCGACGCTGCAAATAGGGTTGTCGGCGGTCGCGGGTACACTGCCGGTGGGCTCGTACAACGGTACGGTCACCATCACTTCGGCGGGCGCCGGCGGGAGCCCCATCAACATCCCGGTGACAATGGCTGTGGTTGCGCCGCAGACGTTGACGGCCGTGCCCGCGAGCCTCAGTTTCAGTTACATCGTCGGGCAGACCGCTCCGCCGGCGCAGACGTTCCAGATCTCGGCGTCGGGCGGCGCCGCTCCATTCTCGGTTACCACTCCGAGTAGCGCCACGTGGCTGCAGGTCTCGCCCACCAGCGGGAGCACGCCGGCTACTGTGTCGGTCGCGGTCAACACGCAAGGTGTCGCCGCTGGCAATTACACCGCCGCGATCACCATCAATTCGCCGAACTCGACCACGGCGGCATCGGTGACGGTGACCTTCACGGTGACGCAGATTACGGTGAAACCGACGGCCATCACCAACGCTGCCAGCTATGCCGCGGGCTATGTTTCGCCGGGAGAGCTGGTCGCAGTCTTTGGGACGAGCATCGGGCCTCTCGCCGCCGCCTATGGCACTCTGAATGCGAGCGGCACGCTGTTGAACACTAGTGCCGGCAGTACGCGCGTGCTGTTTGACGGCGTTCCCGCGCCCGTCATCTACGCCTCGGCTACGCAGACTAACGTGGTCGTGCCGTATGAGGTCGCGGGCCGGCCCACCACCAGCGTCGTCGTGGAGTACCAGGGAGTTCAGTCAACCCCTCTGATATACAACGTACAAGCCGCCGCGCCGGGCATCTTCACACAGAATTATTCAGGGTCCGGACCGGGGGCCATTCTGAACCAGGATGGCGTCACCGGCAACGGGCCGGGCACACTGGCCGCGAAAGGTTCGGTGGTGTCTGTTTACATGACGGGTGAGGGGCAGACGTCACCCGCGGGCGTGACCGGCGCCATCGCGCCGGTCAACGTCCCGGCGCCCTGGAAACAAACGCCGTTGAAGGCCACAGCCACAGTCAGCGGTCTTCCGGCTGTAGTAGAGTACTACGGTTCGGCGCCGGGCCTCGTTTCCGGGGTGATGCAGGTCAACGTGCGGATACCGGCCAACGCCGCCTCGGGCGCAGTGCCGATCGTCATTACGTTGACCGACGCGGCCACCGGATTGAGCTACAGCACCCAGGCGCAAGTGACGGTGTCAGTGCAGTAAGGTAGGACAGACGATCGGTTTCTGTCGTCTGTCAACAGCCGTGCTTTGGCGAGGCTTGACAGGGTCGAAAAACCCCACCCCCTCATGCCTGCATGCCCGCTGGAAGTGGCCCACCTACTATGCGATAGCCGAGCTTTTGAAGTTCTTTGATCATTCG
>JBAWDI010000620.1:0-2541 GCA_049590695.1 Bryobacteraceae bacterium | reverse complement strand
GTTCGCGGCCCACAAAACATCTCCGCAAGAGTGCGGAGACGGCAGCCTGAGAGGCTGCGCCACGGTGTGGCCGCAATTCACAGAAGTGAAACTCGTAAACCGCCGATGGTCTGCGCGCACCACTGATGGCTGAAAGCTGTAACTACGCCAGCTCCAGCTCGATTCTCTTGGCCGCGGCGTCCAGCTTGACAATGCGGAAGCTGCGGATCTGACCGGCGCGCACCGGCTCGCGCCTGGGTGTGCCGGTTGCCTGGCCGCCCTTCCACCTGGCTTCCAGCATGGAGGTGAGCGACGAGAGGTCGGTCTTGGGGTCGGCCGGCTTCTCTTCCTTTTCGAGCGTTTCGGCGCTCAGCTTGCAGACCGCCTGAATGCCCTCGCCCAGCTCGACCCGCGCCCGGCCGCCGGCCACCTCCGTCATGCGGCCCGTGACCACGTCGCCGTCCTTGTGCTCGGCGATGTATTCATCGACGCTGGTGGGGACGAGTTGCTTCATGCCCAGGCGCAGCCGGCGCTTCCCGGTGTCCACCTCGAGCACCTGCGCCCTCACCACCTGCCCCACCTTGAGCACGTCCTGCGGATGGTTGATGCGCCTCTCCATGTTGGGCACGTCGGTCCGTTCCGTGGACCTCTGACGCGGGGGATCCGCGCTGATGTCGCCGATGTGGATCATGCCCTCGACGCCCTCCCCCAGTTGCACGAAGGCGCCGAACTTGGTCAGGCTGGTGACCGGCGCCTCCACCACCGTGCCCACCGGGAACTTCTCGGGCGCTTCGGCCCACGGGTCGCCCAGTGCCTGTTTCAGACCCAGGGCAATGCGCCGGTCAGCCTGGTTGACGCCCAGGACCATGACTTCCACCCGCTCGCCCGGTTTCACCACGTCGGAGGGTTTCCGCGCCTTCTTCGACCAGGACATTTCGGACAGGTGAATCAGCCCCTCGATGCCCTTCTCGAGCTCCACGAAGGCGCCAAAATCGGTCACGCGGGTGACCGCGCCGGTGACGCGATCGCCGGTCTTGTACTTCTCGCTGGCCAGGTCCCACGGGTGCGGCAGAAGCTGCTTCATGCCGAGGGCAATGCGCCGCTTGGCGACGTCCACCTTGAGCACCTTGGCTTCGATCTGCTGCCCCACCGCGAGCGCGTCGGCGGGCTTGTTCACGCGGGCCCAGGATATGTCGGCCACGTGCAGCAGGGCGTCCACGCCGCCGACGTCCACGAAAGCCCCGTAATCGGCCAGGCTGCGGACCACGCCTTGCACGGTTTCGCCTTCCTTGATTTCGGAATAGCGCCGGTCCTTGGAGGCCCGCTCCTCATCTTCCAGCACGGCGCGGCGGTCCACCACCACGTCTTCGTCCGCCACCTCGAGCTTGATGATGCGGCAGGTGATCTCCTGGCCGACCAGCTTCTCCATTTCGGCCGCGTCCCGGGCGCCGCTGCGCGAGGCGGGCATGAACGCGCGCACTCCCACGTCCACGCTGACGCCGCCCTTCACAACCGCCGTAATCACGCCCGCGATGGGCGTCTTATCGGCGAACGCCTTCTCCAACGAAGTCCAATCCTTGGGCCGCTCCACCTTGGTCCGCGACAGCTCGTAGTAGCCTTCGGGGTCCCGGCCTTTGATTGAGACCGGGAGCTTGTCGCCGGCCTTGACGGTTTCGCCGGCGCTCTGGAAATCCGCGAGCGGGATGATGCCTTCGGTCTTGAAGCCGATATCCAGGTACACCGATTCGCCGGTGACCGCGATTACGGTGCCCTCCAGTCCTCGTTTCCCCTCTTCGATTCGATGGGAATGGGACCGTTCGTACTGGGAGAGAATATCGCCGAAAGACTCGGCAGGCTCGTTGGCGGGTTGGGGTCCCAGACCGATTGCCCGGCCGTGATCCAGGGTGCTTGGGTTTGACATGAGACGCTACGCTTACATTGTGGCATAATCCCGACTGGGATACCTCACGTGCCTGCTCGCCCCCTGCTCCGCTATTTCCGGCTGATTCGCCCCCAGGATTTCGTCTGGCTTCTGCTCTTCGCCGTGCTGGCGGTCATGACCGCCGACGGCGATGTCTCCGAAATCGCTCTGTTTGCCGCGCTGGCCGTTGCGCAGGTGCTGGAGCCCAAGATCCCGGCCCACCCTTCCATGCGCAGCCGGATCTTCTGGATCGTAATAAAGTTGCTGCTGGGCTACCTGCTGATCGGATACACGGGAGGGATTCTGAGCCATTTCTGGCTGGTGCTGCTGCTGCCGGTGGTCTCGGCGGCAACCGCCCTGGGAGTCTTCGGCACGCTGCTATTCACGCTGCTGGCGGCCGGTTCGTACCTTTCGTTCTTCTTGTTCATCGATTGGTCGCAGTGGGAAATCGGGCCGCCGGAGATCGCCCAAATGACGATTCGCATGGTCTTCCTGGCCATGGCGGGGAACCTGGCGAACGCGCTGGCGGAAGAACTGCGCGCCCAATCGGAAAAGCACCGGCGCACGGCGGAACAGCTGGCGGAGGCCGGCGTCCACATCCAGCGGGCGGAGGAAGCGGTGCGGCGCTCCGACCGCCTGGC
>JBAWDI010000619.1:0-3017 GCA_049590695.1 Bryobacteraceae bacterium | reverse complement strand
GATCGACGCGGCCCTGGCTGGGCGCGGGTAGGCCAACCAGCGGTTAGAACTTCTTCAGCTCTTCGATCAGCGCGCCGATGCCCTTGGTGCGGTAGAGGTCCGAGAGGCGCTGCTCTTCGTTCGAAGGCGGCAGCACCTTCAGCAGGAGGGCGTTCTCGAGGTTCTGGCGGTTGGGAACCCACACCTTCCCATCGGCGAATTGCACCTCGCTGACAAAGCCCGTCATGCCCTGGATGGTCACCGGTTGGCCGCTGCGCGAGAATCGCAGCGCGGTCTCCTGTAAGACGCGAGCGGTGTGTCCCGGCGGCAGGTAGAGGGCGGGGTCGGCGGCCGGAAGGGATGCCGCCATATACTGCTGGCCCGTCCGATCGCTCACCAGCCAGCCAAGCTCGACGTACTTGATGGCCTTGTCCGATTTGTTCAGCACCTGGATATGCGGGGCGCGCACTTCATTTCCGGCAAGCTGCGCCGATCCCTCGACCGGCTCCACGGGCGAGTCGGGGAACTTCAGGAAGGCGAACTGCTCGGTGCGTTCGGCGCCCGCGGCGGTGGAAGAAACCGCGGGGCCGCCACGGGCCACGCGCACATCCAATTGCGGGCGCTCAGCCAGGCGCGCCAGGCTTTCGATCATCTCGCGGCGCAACCCGTCGGGGCCGTTCTGCGCCAGCACGCGCTTAAAATGCTCGCGGTCGCGCTGCGCCTCCATTTCCCAGGCGGTCATGGTGCGCCGCGAGTTGAGCCGGTCGTCGCCGTAGAAGGAAAGGTCCTGGAAGAGCACGCCGTCCAGGTTCACTTCCACCAGCGGCCCGGCCGCCGCTTGCGTGGGGCGCACCAGTTGCATGTCGATTCGAACCGGGAAGGCTTCACCCGGCCCCACGTTCAGGCTGGGGTAGGCCACCGAGCCTTTGCCGCCCAGAGTCACTTCCTGCGATACCACCCGCAGCGTCACGCCGTGGATGCGGCTGGCGCTCAGGTTGCGCAGCGTCAGTGCCATGTGGAGGTCGAGCACCAGGGCCGCGCCGCGAGCCGTGGCGTGCGATTCTCCAGTGGCGACGTTGAGCACCGCCACCGGCGCATCCTTGGCGAAGTTCATACTGATGGAGCTGCGCGGATCCAGCGGAACATCCTGCGCCAGCAAGGTTGCCGCGCCCAGGAATCCCAGTACCGCCAGCCGCATTCGATTTTCAATCCGCATACACGTTATTGATCGTTACGTAGCCCGTTTCGGGATCCACGTAGCGAGCCCTCATGGAGCCTTGCGCGCCCACCGAGTATTGCACGTTTTGGGCTCCGGAGTGCAGCAGGCGGAGCGCCTGGCCGCCCTCCCGGACCTGAATTCCATTAGCGGTGGTCTGCACCACCACGCCATCGTATTTCGGCGCGCTGGGCGCCGGATGCTCCAGAACCAGGCCGGCAAACAGCAGGACCACCACGCTGGCGAAGGCCACCACCGCGCGGGCGCGGGTGAACAGGGGCGTTTCGCGCAAGGGCGTCTGGCCGGTGCGCACGCACTCGCCGGCCGCCAGTCCCAGCCGGATGTTGGCCTTCATCTCCGCGGCCAGCCGGTTCCAGGAGATCTCGGGGGTTTCGGCCAGCTCGGGGAGAATCGCCCGCACTTCCTGGAACCGGGCGGCCTCATCGCGGCACTCCCCGCATTTCGCCAGGTGGCGCTGGGTTCTCCAGCGGGCGATGGGCCCGAGGTCCCCACCCGCGTGTAATGCCAATGTCGCCCGATCGGGATGTTTCATCTTTCTACCGCTTCCTTCTTTCGATATAGCGCCGGAACTTGGTGCGCGCGTTGGCTATATGCGAGCGCACCGTGGCTTTGGAGCAGTTGAGCCGCTCGGCCACCTCTTCCGCCGGCAGGCCCTCCACGTCGCGCAGCATCAGCGCCGCCCGTTCCCGCGGGCTCAGAAGGCGCAAGCCATCTTCCAGATAATTCCGTTCCTCGCTCCGCAGCACGGCCTGTTCGGGGCTTTCCAACTGGCTGGCCGGAGCCTCATCCAGCTCGCAAAACGTGGCGCGGCCGCTACGGCGCAGGAAATCGATGGCCGTATTGGTGGCGATCCGCGACAGCCAGTGGGCGGCCTTCTGCTCGTCCTTGAGCTGCTCCTGGCGCTGGAGGGCCTTGATGAAGGATTCCTGGGTGAGGTCCTGGGCATCGGCCACGTTCCCCACGATCCGGTAAATCTGGACGAAGATCCGCCGTAAATGCTCGGAAACAAAGCGATTCTGCCGTTCCAGAAGCTCCAGGCCGGGCTCGACGATTTCTTCGCTCATCGGGCTGCAAACGACTGTTTCCACGGGTTCTAATCTGATGACGCTGGAACCCGGAAAACGTGGAATCTAAAGTAGGGGCTGGACATCCGGCTGCGCACGGACAAGTTGCCCAGCCCCCACCTCGATTCTATCGCGCGCACCGGTGGGGCTGGCCGACCTGCGAAGAACACCGGCGACAAGGGGGTGCCCTCTGGGCCCGGCGCTACGGCGCGCCGAAGCCTGATAAGCTTGGTGACTGAAATGAAACTCGCAGAAAGAATGAGCCGCCTCATACTCGAATCCGCCTTCGATGTTCTGGTACGCGCCCGCGCGTTGGAAGCGAAGGGCCGCAGTGTGATCCACCTGGAGATCGGCGAACCCGATTTCCCGACTCCGCCGCACATCGTGGAAGCGGCCAAGAAAGCGCTCGACGAGGGCTGGACGCATTACGGCCCGCCGCAGGGCTACCCCGAGTTGCGAGAAGCCGTCGCCGCGCACGTTTCGCGGACCCGCGGGATTTCGGTTGGGCCACAGCATGTATCGGTGGTGCCCGGCGGCAAGCCCATCATTTTCTTCCCCATGCTGGCGCTGCTGGAACCCGGCGACGAGGTCATCTACCCCAATCCGGGCTTTCCGATTTATGAATCGATGATCGGGTTCCTGGGCGCCAAGCCCGTACCGATGCCGCTCGAAGAGAGCCGCGGCTTTTCCTTCGACCTCAATCTGTTCCGCGACCGGCTTTCGGACCGCACCAAGCT
>JBAWDI010000618.1:0-4455 GCA_049590695.1 Bryobacteraceae bacterium | reverse complement strand
GTTTTGCGAGCCGCTCGGCGGCGGCCGCGCACCCGCTGCTACAATGACCCTTCGTCATGCAAGTACTCCAGGCCGGCCAACATAAACTGATTTACCTGGAACTCCAGCCGGTGACGGTCGCCAGCATCGCGCGGCAGGCGGGGTTCGAGACCCGGGCCAAGGATGGCCAGCGAAGCATCCAACTCGATCTGAGCGCGCCCGGAAGGCAAGCGCCGCTGTTGCTGTTCGACGCCGCGGATCCGGCCAACCTGGGGTGGTTCTCTCGCTGCCAGTTCTACGTGGATGGGCGCACCGGGTCCGTCATGCAGACGCCTATGACCCTGGCCAACAAGCGCGACCGCGGCGGCAAGCCGCACCTCAATTCCGTGCGGCTGGCGATTTCCAAAGAGCTCCCGGCCAGCTTCCGTCTTCCCGGTCAACAGTCGCTCACCGAGCAGGTTTTCTACAACCTGCTGCTCAACTTCTTGAACGCTCTCACCAAAACCGGCGTGGCGGTGTGCGGGGCAGGCGTGGTGCAGCCGCTGGCCGGACGCACGGAAAGCGTCGGCCCGCGGAACTGATGGCCAGCGTTCAGCTATCGGCGGTCAGCCCGGCCAAGCTGAAGCGCACGGCAAGGGGGGTGTTCCCTGGACCCGGCGCTGCCTCGATGTGAAGCACCGTGCCTGCGGTTCACACCTGTAGCCTGCTACACTCGTTGTTGCCTGCCCCGAAGATCCGCTAGAATAATGGCTTACCGGCTTCGAGCATCGGCTGTATCGAGTGAAACAGGTTCCCGTGCATCAACGTCTCCGTAACGGCGCAGAGTGGAAAGGTATGCTGGCATGAAGTGTTTCGGGCGCGTTCGCCTGATGGTAGCATCGGCCTGTCTCTGCGCATTCTGGATTCATCCGTTGGGCGCGCAATCGCAGCCGCCGCAGCCATCGCCTGCTCCCCAGCAAAAGCCGGAGCAAAAACCGGCGCAAACACCTCCGGGCGCTCCGGCGCAACCACCGAAGAATCCATTTGAGAATGTGCCGGCCAGTCCGGAGGGCGCGCCGCCGCCGCTGCAGCAACCGGCCCAGCAGCAGCAGCCCGCGCAGCCGCAAATGGAAGCGCCCAAGCCGGTGGAGGCCGCCAAGCCGCGTGCTGGAGAGCCCATCGAAGCTATCGAGTTCCGGGGCGCCCGGCGCGTGCCCCAGGACACCTTGAAGGCGCTCATCAACAGCAAGGCCGGCGATATTTTCAGCGAGGATGCCATACGGCGCGACTTCATGGCCCTGTGGAATACGGGGCGTTTCGACGATATCCGGCTGGAAACCGAGCCGGGCCGCATTGGCCTGATTGTGCGCTTCGTGGTGACCGAGCGGCGCGTCATCCGCTCCATCAACTACGAAGGAATCCACTCGGTCACGGTTTCGGAGATTCTGGATCGCTTCAAGGAGCGCAAGGTCGGCCTCTCGGTGGAATCGCAGTACGACCCCAACAAGATCCAGCGCGCGGCCATCGTGCTCAAAGAATTTCTGGCCGAGCGCGGGCGCCAGTACGCCACCGTGGAACCGCAGATCGAACAGCTTCCGCCTTCCTCTCTGAAAGTCACGTTCAACGTGAACGAAGGGCCCAAGGTGAAGGTGGGCGAAATCAAGATTACGGGGAACGAGGCGTACGGCCAAAGGTGGGTGATCGACGCCATGAAGAACCTGAAACCCTATGGCATCCCCCACTCCATTCTGTTCGAAAACATCTTCGCCAAGACGTTCGACCAGGACAAGCTCGACGAGGACAACGAGCGCATCGTCCAGGCGTATCGGGACCACGGTTACTTCACCGCCAAGACGCTGGACGATACCGTGAAGATCATCCCCAGAGGCGGGCGGGGCTGGCGGCTCCCGCTCGTCAAGACCAACAGCGCCGGCATCTACGCGGACATCACCATCCCCGTGGAAGAGGGACGGCTGTACCACTTGCACAACATGACCTTCGTGGGAGTGAAACTGTTCCGCACTCCCGAGGTGCTCATGAAGCCGCTGTTCGGCATGACCACCGGAGACGTCTTCTCCACCGAAAAGCTGCGCAAGGGCATCGAGAACATGCGCAAGTTTTACGGCAAGTTCGGCTACATCGATTTCGTTCCCGAGCCTTCTTTCGACGTCATTCCGGACAGCGACCAGATCGATCTCACGCTGACGGCCGACGAAGGGAAGCAGTTCTTCATCCGGCGCATCGATTTTTCGGGCAACACCACCACGCGCGACAAAGTGATCCGCCGCGAGATCCTGCTCGACGAAGGCGACATCTTCAACTCCGAGCTATGGGATTACAGCATTCTGCGGCTCAACCAGCTCGGCTATTTCGAAATGCTGAAAAAGGAAGACGCCGCCGACATCAAGCGCAATCCGCAGTCGAATACGGTGGACATCACCCTCAAGGTGAAGGAGCGCGGCAAGAACTCCATCGGGTTGAACGGCGGCGTTTCCGGCATCGCGGGCAGCTTCATGGGGTTCAATTACTCCACCAACAACTTCCTCGGGCTGGGCGAAACGCTGTCCCTCGATTCGCAGCTCGGCACCCGTATGCGGTCCGTGAGACTGGGGTTCACCGAGCCGTATTTCCTGGACCGGCCGATTCAACTCGGCTTTATGGTCTACCTGACCCGGTTCGATTTCAACCAGGGCCGCGAGGCTTCGATTCTGGCGGGGCAGAACCTGATTCCGCTGTATAACCAACTGGGCTCCCAGAACCTGCTGAACTACATCCAGAACAGCCACGGGTTTTCGGTCTCCGCGAGCACCCATTTGCGGCGGAGTTTCGCGCAGATCGGAATCAGCTACGGCTTCGACATCTCCAACGTAAAAACGCTGACCACGGCCGCCGGCGATTACTTCCAGTACATCAATTTCAGCGGCGTGGCCGGTCCGAATTCCCTCACCGGGATCAGAACCAGCCACATCACGCCGTCGTATTCCTACAACACCGTGAACCATCCCATCACGCCCACCGGCGGCAGGAGCCTGTTCATCTCCTTCGACTACGCCGGCAGCGTTCTGGGCGGGAACGTGAATACCCTCCGGCCGACCATAGATGCCAAGTACTTCCACCCGGCCCCATGGCACCGGAGCAACATCCTGGCGTTCCACGTGATGGGCTCGAGCATCACCGGGTACGGCGGGAAGTATGTGCCCCCGTTCTCGCGCACGTTCATGGGAGGAGAACAGGACATCCGCGGATTCGAAATCTGGGGCATCACCCCCATCGCGTTCATTCCGTCGTCCGGCAGCGTCAACGTGCTGAACAACGACGGATCGCCGCGCACGCAGAAGGTGGTCAGCAACGGCGTGCTTGTCTCCAGCCCAGTCAGCATGACGGTTCCCACCTATCAGCTCATTACGCCGGGCGGCGACACGCAACTGCTGGCGAACTTCGAATACCGGATTCCGATTGTGGGGCCGGTCGTGCTGGCGCCGTTTTTCGATGCGGGCGTCGACAAGATCCTGCGCAGCGGCCAGCTCACCCTCGATCCCTCCCACGTGTCCGACTTGAACACCCAGTTTCCGCAGGCGGGCTACACCGGCAAGGTGTACATCGCGCCGGGCACGCAGAAGATGCGCGCCTCCACCGGGATCGAGCTGCAAGTCATGCTGCCGGTGGTCAACGCGCCATTTCGCCTGTACTTCGCTTACAATCCTTCGACCGTGCGGGAGTACTTGCAGCCGCCCATCGTGGCGGACCGGGCGTCGTTTCCCAACAACGCCACGTTTCTCAACTCAATCGCGACCTACGGCCAGGCGTATCCATTCTTTGAGAAGCGCACCATGTTCCGCTTCACGATCGGCAGGACGTTCTGAGCCGGCTGCGGGCCAATATGTTAGTATCGATAAACTTAGGAGTTTCAAGCTTGAAAAAACATCTGGTTGTTCTCTCCGTATTGGTCTTGGGAGTGGCCGCGCTGGCACAAGCTCAGGGCCAGGTTCCCACCAAGATCGCGGTCATCAACGTGCAAACTGCCATTCTGAGCACGAAGGACGGCCAGAAGGCCGCCGCCGATCTCCAGACCACGTTCAGTCCCAGGCAACAGGACCTGGAGAAGAAGCAGGCTGAGCTCACCGCGCTTCAGGACCAGTTGCGCAAGGGCAGCGCGACCATGAGCGACGAGGCCAAGACCAAGCTCATGCGCGACATCGACGCCACCACCACAAGGGTGAACCGGGACACCCAGGACGCGCGGAGCGACCTGGATGAGGCGCAGGGCAAGCTCATGCAGGAGCTGGGCGGCAAGATGATGGCGGTGATGGAGAAATACGCCACGCAAAACGGCTACGCCGTGGTTCTGGACGTGAGCAATCCGCAGACGCCGGTGCTGTGGGCCGCCTCCGCGGTGGACATCACCAACGACATCGTGAAGCTGTACGACCAGGCGTATCCGGGTACGGCTGCCGCTCCCGCCGCCCCCGCGGCCAAACCGGCGGCGCAAACGCCGGC
>JBAWDI010000617.1:0-1842 GCA_049590695.1 Bryobacteraceae bacterium | reverse complement strand
CCCAATGCCCGCCGGCGCCTGCTCGCCGAGCCGCTCGGCCCGCGCGCAGCCGATCTGTTCCATGGCCTGAATCAGCGCCTGCCGCAAATCCCCTTGCGGCGCGCCATCGCCACATTCCACGATCTGTTCGTCCTCACCGGCGAGTACTCCACCGGGGAATTCCGTGCGCGCTTCGCCGCCCAGGCCCGCGACGCGGCCCAGCGCTCGGCCGCCATCATCGCGGTTTCCGAGTTCACCAGGAACGCGGTGGTCTCCTTGCTCGGCGTGGACGCCTCGAAAGTCCGCGTGGTGCACCACGGTGTTCGCGACCTTCCCTATCTCCCCACCGCCCGCGAAAAGGTCGTCTTGAACGTGGGCGCCATCCAGAAGCGTAAGAACATCGCGCGCTTGGTGGAAGCCTTCGAAACCCTCGAACCCGGCTGGCGGCTGGTGCTGGCCGGCTCCTTCGGATACGGTTCGGCGGAGATCCTGGCGCGCATCGAACGAAGCCCCGCACGCGGCCGCATCTCGATTCTTGGCTACGTCTCACCGGACGAGCTCGCCCGGTGGTACTCCCGAGCCATGATTCTCGCTTTCCCATCGCTCGACGAAGGCTTCGGAATGCCCGTGCTGGAAGCCATGGCGGCGGGGACTCCGGTGGTCGCATCCAATCGCTCGGCGCTCCCCGAAGTGGCCGGCGACGCCGCGCTCCTGGTCGATCCGGCGGACACCGAGGCCCTCGGCGCGGCACTGCGCCTGTTAGCTGGGAAAGAGGATTTGAGACGGGACTTGGCCGCGCGCGGCATGGCACGCGCACGCCTCTTCACCTGGGAGAAAGCGGTTCGCGAAACCTGGGATGTTTATCGGGAGGTGCTGGGCTGATCCGCTTCGCGCGATCAGCGGTTCTCGTCATCCACCGCAATCTTGAGAGCGCGCAAAAAACGGTGGTCCTGCGTGGTGAACTTGATCTTGCCGGTGGTTTCGAAACCCCGTCTAGGCTCCTCGGTCACCTCGATCTCCGGTTCCTCGTCGGTGCTGCTGTCGTCCCTCCGGTTGAAGCCGATCGTCGCCTCCAGAACCAGGAAAACGTCGTAACCGGCTCTCTTGATCTCGCCGATCGCCTCCGCGATCCGGTCGGACTCGGAAAGGGAATCGTTGATCGCGTTTCCCAATTCCTGCATCAGGTGCTTCAATGGCTCTTCCACAGAGTTACTCCCTCTTACCTCTTAATGGATGCGCCGGACGCAACCGACGTTCCACCCATTGGCCCGCATCCACTCGTTCCGATTGTAATGGACGCCGCTCCGCTGCACAAGCGGGCTCAGTACTAATATCGGCAATTTACGGGCCATATTCCATAGCAAAACTTCCGCTATCGCAGGTTTGGTACCATGGAGGGCGTGTGGAAACGTGTCACCGTCCGCCACGGAGTCCGCTACGGACGCGAGTTCGTCAAGCACATCGTGCCCGCCATTCTGAAACCTGCCCGGACCCTCTGGAATGAGGTAATTGGCTTTCTTTTCTTGTCCTTCGCGGTGATCTTCGGCTTCAAGACGGTGCGCTACGGCATGGATTACATGAAAGCCGCACCCGAAGGCGGAACGGGTGAACTGATCCGTTTGGCCATGGCCGGTTTCTGCACTTTCATAATGGCCTGGTACGGTGTGTCTTCTTTCCTGCGCGCGCGTCGAATTTCCCGGTCGTGAACCGCGAGCTGGGAAGACCCGGGGCATTTCACTCCTGGCGGAGCGCCATGATCGGCTCGATGCGCGTGGCGCGCCAGGCCGGGATCCAGCAGGCCACTGCCGCTGTGGCGGCTACCAGCGCCACCGCCATGCCCATCGGCGCCGGGTCATCCGCTTC
>JBAWDI010000616.1:0-1597 GCA_049590695.1 Bryobacteraceae bacterium | reverse complement strand
GGGCCCAGAGGGCACCCCGCCCGGTTCCGTAAACCGCACCACCACGCCCGGCATGGAATCCAGCGCCTCGTGAATCTGTTTCTGGTGTTGCGGCGTAATGCCCGTGCCGCTCACCAGAATCTGCCCGCTCTCGCGTGCGATCTCCACCGGGTCCCCCAAATCGGCGCCCACCTGGTGCAGCGCCGCCACCACTTGCAGTTCTTCCGCCACGCCCGCTGGGTTCACCGGCTCAGCCAATGGTTCAACTCGATCCGGCGGCATGCCAGGTTGACGGGGCATGCCGCCGGTGGCTCCAGCCACTGTGCTTGCGGGAAGTGTTGGCTGATCTGTCAATTCCGTCATCTCCACCCACTCCCGGTTGCGAAACTCGAACCGCCCTTCCAGCGGTTCGAGGTCCGTCATCCGGAGCTTGAGGGTAGCCGAAACCAGTTCGCTCGCATCCGTGGTTGTCTGGATGCGGTAACTGTTGCGGTCCGGAGATTGCGGGTCCTTCATGGCCGCGACCTCGTCCCGCTTCGCCGGGAGTTGGTCGCGCCACGTTTCGAAAGCCCTGGCGCTGAGGGGGTCGTCCCAGTTGTAATTCGCCGAGCGGAAGAGCCGCTCGATGGCCGGCGTATCGGATGCAGGCTGGCCGGCGCCAATGACGCGCGTCAATTGCTGCGATGCGGTGCGGATGTGGATGCGCCGCGCGGGCCGCGGCCGCGAATCCGCCACCGCCACCGCTTTCTTCAACAGCGCGGCCGCCTGAACCGAAGGAGTCTCCCGGAGTTGATACACGATGGCGCAGGCCACCACCGCCGCGATAGCCCCGGTGGCCGCCCACCGCACAGCCGGACGCGGCGGGAACATGGCTCTGGCCAGCCGCGCCGCCAGCGATTCGCCGGCCAGGGAACCGTCTATGCGATCGAAACCCCGCGACAGGTCCTGCCAGGCTTCGGGTGGCGGCGGCAGGCAGGTCCCCAGGACGTTCTTGCGATAGCGCACACAATCGCCGGCCGTGTTTTGCAGCTCTTCCAGCTCGGCCCGGCAATGCCCGCAGGCTTCCAGGTGCTGGCGCATCTGCCGCGCTTTCCGCCCCGGCAGTTCGCCATCGAGATAGCGCAGCAGTTGCCCCTCTTCCGGATGCCGCATTCCCAGGCTACTCATAGCGCACCTTCTTCAGCCGCTCCATGGCCCGGCGCAGGAACTCTCCCACGGTGGAAGCGCTAATGCCCAGCGCGGACCCGATTTCGGGATATCGCAAGCCTTCCATGCGCAGGAACAGGCATCGCCGCTGCTGTTCCGAAAGGCTCTCCACCGCGCTGTGAAACCGTGTCATACGCTCGTGTTCCAACAAGTCGCTTTCCGGATTCCCGGTTGGCCCCGCGTTCTGCTCCTCCCACTGGGGGGCTAAGGGCTCTTCCGAATTCTGCCGGGACCGGATCTTCAACCCCAGGTTATGGGCCACTCGAAACACCCAGGCCCTGGGATTCTCAAGCTTGTCTCCTTTCCGCAAAGCAGTGTACAGCCGAAGGAACACTTCCTGGGCAGCCTCCTGGGCGCGTGGGGGATGAAGCCCCAACGTGAGCAGGTACCGGTATACGTCCTCGCGCGCTTC
>JBAWDI010000615.1:0-2316 GCA_049590695.1 Bryobacteraceae bacterium | reverse complement strand
GCATATCGTCGTTGCACTCGGCAAGGCCGCTGGCGCACTGCTGGAAGGGCGCCAGGCCATCCAAGGCCTCGACAATATCCAGTAACCGGACCTCGCTGGGGTCCACGCGCATGGCGAAGCCGCCGGTGGGACCCTTGCTGGATCGAAGCAGACCCTTGCGAGCAAGCTGCTGCAAGATCTTCGCCAGAAAGTGAGCCGGAATCTGTTCCTGCTCAGCAATATTCTTCACCATCGCGTACTTGCCCTCGGGCACCTGCGCCAGGTGGACAAACGCGCGAATCGCGTACTCGGCCGAACGAGAATAAATCATGCTGACTCCTGCACTGAAATCGGAGTATAGCTACACCGTTATCTTAAAATGTTCCGAACCTGCGCGCAAGTCAATAGTTTTGCAGTATCTTGCAAACAATGCATGCTGCATGACAGGCCGATCCGCCATTCGGGTCCGGAATACCTAGTTCTCTATTTTTTTGATGCGCGACCAGGTGGAAAAGGTACAAGGATTCAAGCCACACCGGCGGCAAGACCGCCGGCGCTACGGTTTCAGGTTCTTCTCGAACAGCGCCAGAATGCGCTTATACTCGTCGGCCCAACTGGACGGTTCCACAAAACCGTGGTTTTCCACAGGGTAGACCGCCAGTTGCCAATTCTCCTTGCGCAGCTCGATGAGCTTCTGGACCAGCCGCACAGTGTCCTGGAACTCGACGTTAGTATCCACCATGCCATGGCAGATCAGCAACGCGCCCTTCAAACCTTGCGCGAAATAGATGGGTGAAGACTTGCGGTAGGCTTCCGGATCGGTCTGCGGGACGTTCAGAATATCGGCGGTGTAGCCGTGATTGTAGAGCGCCCAATCCGAGACCGGGCGCAGGGCGGCGCCGGCCGCGAACACGTCCGGCTGTGTGAACATGGCCATCAGCGTGATGAATCCGCCGTAGCTGCCGCCGTACAGGCCGATCTTTTTGGGGTTCACGCCGTGCTGCGATACCAGGTAGCGGGCGGCGTCCACGATGTCGTCCAGGTCCTTGCCGCCCATGTGCTCGTAGACGGCGGTGCGCCAATTTCGACCGTATCCCGCCGAACCCCGGTAATCCACGTCCATCACCATGAAGCCGCGCTCCATCAGGATGTGATCGAACATGTATTCGTGGTAGTACGACGACCACTCGCGGTCCACGTCCTGCAAATAGCCCGCGCCGTGAACGAACACCACCGCCGGTCCGCCCTTCTTGAATCCGGCGGGTTTGAACAGGCGCGCCGGCACCTGCACCCCATCCCGCGCCGTGAAGGTCACGATGGGAACATCCAGCCACGGGTACTGAAAGAACTCGGGGGCGGGCGAGGTGGTCACTTTCTTGCCCTCCGCCAACGGCCGGTTCTCCTGGACGTACAGCTCCGGGGGCTTGTTGGTGTAGGAGTAGATGTCGGCGATCCAACGCCCGTCGGGAGAGACGGTGGCGGCGTGCTTGCCCGGCGCCTTCGTAAGGCGGGTGAGCGGGCCGCCATCGCCATCCATTTCGTAGAGATGCTGCTCGTAGGGCGAGTCCTTGCTGGCGGTCAGGTAGAAATGCGACTTGTCTTTCGATTGGCGAACGTTCGACACCTCCCAATTGCCGGAGGTGAGCGCGCGCGGCTCGCCGCCATCCCAAGCCACCGCGTAGAGGTGCGAGTAGCCGGTCTTCTCGGATTGAAAATAGACCTCGCGATCATTCTTCATCCAGCCGATGGTGTTGGCTCCGGGGCCATCCACCCAGGCGTCATCGTGCTGATTGGCGAGCACGCGCGTCTTGCCGGTGGCGAGGTCCAGGGCGAAGATCCACCGGTCCTTGTTGTCGGCGGCCCGGCCGGCGATCACGGCCTTGGTCCCGTCTTCGGACCAGACCGGCAGCCCAAGCTGAACCTCGCGCTTCTGCTGTCCGTGGTCCACCCACTTCACCTCGCCGGTTTCGACGCCGATGGCGGCCAACCGCGTGGTGGATTGCGTGTCCCCGACATCGGACCGCCCGGAGATGTCTTCGGTGTACCCCGATTCGGTGACATAGTTCGGCACCACCGTGTTCCTGGCGTTGCCGGTTTCCGTGACGGCGGCGATAGCGTACTTCTCATCGGGCGTCAACTGGAGGCCCGTCACCGACTGCCGCGCCTGCAACGTAAATGGCTTGCGCGGATTGTCCTTCTCCTTCTTCTTGTCCTGCTCTTCGCGCAGGGTGGCGCGCTCGCGGACCGCCTCCAGCAACTCCTTCTGCTCTTTCTTGAGGTACTCCTGACTGTCGGTGCCGCGCTGCTCGCCGGTGGTTGCCTCCGCCGCTGCTGTTC
>JBAWDI010000614.1:0-1618 GCA_049590695.1 Bryobacteraceae bacterium | reverse complement strand
TTCACACGCAGGAGGTCACAGGTTCGAGTCCTGTCGCGCCCACCATTTCATGGCGCTCAGCGAGCGGAAAAGCCGCGGCTGGACTCCACCAGTGTGCCCCGACATTCGTCCCCAGTGTGGGCCACCTGGACGGACAGCCCCAGCCCGAGACGACTTTGGGGACCGAGAACCCACTTCCCCAGTAAAGAGAATCCGGCGCGGTTCATCCCGGTGAAGGTGGGATGAAGGCGCAGAGCAGACTTTTTGGCCCTGGCTGATGGCAGACTGGGACTGGTGGGCATGTCGAAGACCCAGATGGAGACCTTCAAACCGCCTTCTGCCGACGACCCGGTGTTAAGCGAGGTCGTCCGGCGGCTTGCGGAGGTCTATCATCCGCTGCGGATTTACCTGTTCGGTTCCACGGCTAGGGGGGGATGTTGGCCCGAACAGTGACTACGATCTGATGGTCATCGTTCCAGAGGATGCCCTGCCGCAGTTACAATCTGAGGATCTGGCGTACCGGGCTCTCCGCGGGACCGGCACCGCTGCCGATGTGCTTGTCTGGACGCGAAACGATTTCGACAGGCAGTTGCACCTGAAGGCTTCTTTGCCATCGACGATCCTCCGCGAGGGGAGATTGCTTTAGGGAGCAGTTTGATCTCATTCTCTTGTCCAACACCAAGGAATGGCTTCTCCGGGCGAAAGCAGATCTCGACGCCGCGGCCCTGGTGCTGACCACTCCATCGCCGCTGGTTCGAACGGCATTGTTCCACTGTCAGCAAGCAGTCGAAAAGGCAATGAAGGCCTTTCTCACCTGGTATGACGCACGCTTCCGAGAGGTCCACAATTTGGAGGAACTGGGTGAATCCTGCATCAGGCTCGACTCCACAATGGCTTCGGTTGTCACGCGCGTTACAGCGCTGACCAAGTACGCGGTTCGCTTCCGGTACGGGTTCCCAAAGACGTGCACCTGTACTCGGTATTCCGAGGCTCGCTGCCAAGCAGAAGGAGCGGCCCGGTGGCGGGGTTCGACGCCTTTCTGCTTGGTGAAGCGGTCAAGGAAGGCGCGCGCATCCTCTATGGGCAGGTCGACGCCATCGAATACGCCGCATCGGGGATGCCCCGCCTGACGGTGAGCGCACAAGGCGGTTGACCCCGGCGTTCGTTCCAGGCAAATCCCGAAAGGTCTTCATCTTCGAGCTCGACGTGGGCGGAGAATACCTGGAGCGCAATCCGCATCGGGAGATTCACTTCATCGAGTACGGCTCGAAGCACCTCGCCATCGAGCATACCGCGCCGGTTCCCAAGGGCAGGTTCCCGACCGTCGCCATGATCGGCAAGTGCATCGACCGGGCGGCGCTGCCTCAGATCGAGCGCATCCTGCCGGGCATCCAGGCGGCTCCCCTCGCCTGCGCGTGCGCTCCCCGGATGGCCGTGACGCCCGCCAGATCCCCCTTCGGCGACCGGTTTGCGATCATCGGCGACGCGGCCGGGGCGCGGTTGAACAAAGACGGCCTCTTTTCCGCCCACCTGATGGCGGGCCGGGCGGCATTCACCAAGCCGGTGGTCAGCCGCATTACTTACCAGGCATATGCCACCGAGTGCAAGGTGCGCGAGATGCGCGGCTACGGCGTGCTGC
>JBAWDI010000613.1:0-4927 GCA_049590695.1 Bryobacteraceae bacterium | reverse complement strand
GTTCCAGTCCCTGGCTGGAGTGCAACGGCACATACCCTAGCTGCGCGGGGGGCTATATCAGTTCGGGGATCTCAGTTGGGCCTAACCCGACGAATATGAACTCGCTGACTGCGGGGAACTACACCGGCTATGTGCATGTGAGCGATCAGAATGGCAACCAGGCCCTGATCACCGTTTATCTCACGGTGAATGGCGGAACGATAGGCGCGATCACCTGGTCTCCGAACCCCGTGACCATTACGGCCGCGGCGGGCGGGAGCCAGCAGCAAGTGCAGGTCAACTTCAGCAGCGCCACGCCCGGCACGTTCACTGCCAGCATCAGCGGTTCCGGGCTGTACGTCAGTGGGGTGTCTACAACATCGACGAACCCCGCCGCCGGCTCCGTGATCGTGTACGGGAACCCCTACGGCCTTTCGTCGAATACTTACTCCGGCGTCTTGTCCGTGACCCTGACACCAACCAGTGGGAGCCAGGTGTCCCAGACCATCCCGGTCACTTTCACCGTGGGCTCCGGCGGCGTCACGACGTCAGGTATTGTGACTCCGGCGTCGCTGACGTTCGCCTATCAGACCGGCACGACGGTGACTGGGACGACCCTGGCGTCGCAGAGCATCGTGGTTTCGGGAACGGGGCAGTTCTCAGTCGCGGCTCCAACTTACACCGCCGGCCAGACTATCGGCTGGCTGCATTATACGCCCAGCGCCGGATATGCGCCAGGGACGATCTCGGTGAGCGTCGACCCCACATCGCTTGTGCCGAGTACCACGCCCTATACGGCCACGCTGGCGGTGACTCCCGCCGTCGGCGCCTCACCCATTACGGTGTCGGTCAGTTTCCTGGTGACCGCCAGCCCCGTGCTGATCGCCTACCCGGGTTCGCTCAACTTCAACTACACGGCCGGTGGCACGTCCCCTTTCGCGAGTGTTTACCTGAGCGCCAGCGACGGCCCCAGCGACGCCATGCCGTTGACCGTGACCACATCCACGACCTGGCTAAGTGTGAGTGCGCCGGGCGGGCCGACCACCAATACAGTGGTCTCAGTCCAGGGCAATAACCTGTCGTCTCTGGCGAACGGGGTGTACACCGGGAGTGTGACGGTGACGGCAACCGGCGCGGCCAATAGTCCGGTGAACATTCCGGTGGTGCTCACTGTGACCGGCAGCTCGGTGACGGGCAGCGGAAACCTGACCTTGGGGAGCTTATCCACGTTCTCCGCAACACAGGGCGGCTCCGTCCCGGCTTCGCAGATCCTGTCCGTCGGCGCTACCGCCACCACGTACTATACGGTGAGCGTGTCCAGCAACGGCAACTGGCTGAGCATCTCGCCTTCGGGCAACCTCAACACCGTCTCCAACCCGAGCCTCACGGTTTCGGTGATCCAATCGGCCCTTTCAAGCCTGACGGTGGGGAGTTACTCCGGCACCATTACGCTGGTGGCCAACGGCGTCACGCAGACGGTTCAGGTGACCCTGGTGGTAAGCGCCTCGGGGGGTGGCGGCGGGACTGGCAATGTCACGGCGTCCGCGAGTGCTTTGAGTTTCACTTATACGGTGGGCGGGACCACGCCGGTACCTCAGACTTTGCAGGTGACCAGCGCGTCTGGATCGTCGCCCGTCTCGTTCACGATTTCGAGCGACGCCACCTGGCTCTCGGCGGGCGTTACCAATGGCACCTCGCTGAACACGCCGGTGACTTTCACCGTCGCCATTGTGAGTGCGAACATCCCCACGCCGTCGTCAACACCTTACAGAGCCAACATCACCATCACGCCCAACGGCGGGACGGTGGTAACTGTTCCGGTCACCCTCCTTGTGCAGGCGGCGGCGACGGTAACGGCAACCGCCACGCCGCTGTCGTTTACGTTCCAGGCGGGCGGCGCGGACCCATCGCCGCAAACGGTGAGTGTTTCCGGCGGCGGGCAGAGCCTGGGCTTTACGGCGCAAGTCACGGCCGGCGGCAACTGGCTTTCCGTTTCGCCCGCGAGCGGGACCACGCCAACCACGGGGACGGCCACACTGACGGTGACGGCGGCTCCCCTGGAGGCAAACCTGGGCGTGGGCACGTACCTCGCGACCCTCCTGGTGAGCGGCACCGGCACCGGTACAGGCTCCACCAGCATCAACGTGACGCTGACGGTGACGGCGCCGCTGCCCACCATCAATAGCGTGGTGAACGCCGCCAGCTTCCTCAAGGGCGCGGTTTCCCCAGGCGAGATTGTGACCCTCTTTGGCACGTCCATGGGACCGGCCGCCGCGGCATACGCCACCACCGACCCCTCCACCGGCAAACTGGCCACCACCATTGGCGGCGTGCAAGTGTTCTTCAGTGGCACCGCCGCTCCGATGATTTACGCCAGCGCCACGCAGGTATCGGCGATCGTGCCGTATGAGATGGCGCGCGTTGTCAGCCCGCAGGTGTGGGTCAAGTACGTGGGCCAGACTTCCAACGCCTACCAGTTGGCCTCGGCGACTACGGCCCCGGGCCTGTTCACGCAGAACGCGTCGGGCAGCGGGCCGGGAGCCATCCTGAACCAGAACCTCAGCCTGAACGGGCTGAACAATCCGGCGGCCAAGGGCAGCATCGTAATGGTGTATATGACCGGCGAGGGCCAGACCAGCCCGGCGGGAGTCACGGGCGCAATTACCATCGCGAACTTGCCGCCTCCGCAGGTGACGCCGGCGCCGCTGCTGCCGGTCTCGGTGCTGATCAACGGCCAGCCGGCTCTCTGGACCTACGCCGGGGAAGCGCCGGATCTGGCAGCGGGGTTGATGCAGCTCAACGTGCAGATCCCGTTAAACGCGCCGTCGGGCCCCCTGCCGATTCAGGTTTACATCGGCTCGAACATCAGCCAGACCGGCGTGACGGTGTCGGTGCAGTAGCTTTCAGCTTTCAGCGGTCGGCTTTCAGCTTTCAGCTACACCGGCGCGGTCCGGGGCTGATAGCTGATCGCTGACCGCTGATAGCTTGACTCCACGTTTGAGGGCTCGCTTACGTCAAAGGCTTTGTGAGCCCTCTTCGGCTATTACTGGGCGTGCTGGCGGTGTCGGCATTTGCCGGCGATGCCAGCCTGGATGGTCTGCTGAAAGGCGTGGAAACCCGCTATAACCGGGCGAAGACGCTTCAAGTCCTTTTCCATGAAGAATATACGCCCCCCGGCCCGGGGGGCGGACCAGCCCGCCGGTCGGAGAGCGGACGGCTGATGTTACAGAAGCCAGGCCGGATGCGCTGGGATTATTCGCAGCCCCAAGGCAAGCTCTTTATTTCCGACGGCAAGTTCATGTGGCTCTACACTCCGGCCGGGCCCAGCGGGCACCCCCGGGCCGAGAAAATGAAGGTCCAGGAAAGCGACGATATGCGCGCACCGCTCGCGTTCTTGCTGGGTAAGTTGAACTTCCAAAAGGAGTTTCGCAATCTGCAAGCGCGGCCCGAAGGTGCCGGGGCCAGTACACGCATCACCGCCGAGCCTAAGACCGATAGCCTGCCGTATTCGGCGGTGGAATTCGTGGTGACCGCCCAGAATCGCATTCGCGAAGTGAAGGTGACCGGGTTCGACCACTCCACGCTGGACTTCACCTTCGAGGAGGAGAGCCTGAACCCGCCGCTCGATGGCAAACTGTTCCAGTTTCAGGCGCCGCCGGGAGCGGAAGTGGTGGAGGAGGGATCGTGAGCCATGGCTGAATTCGTCCTCAAGTACGCGGACGGGCGGGGACAGATCCACCAGCAGGTAGTGGCAGCGGCGTCCGAGAAGGAATTGCGGGAGCGGTACTCGCAGCAGGGATTCCTCATCTATTCGATGAAGCCGCGGGTGGCCTCGGGCCTGGCGGCCTCGGGGTTGTTCCGCAGGCGCAAGAAGCTCAATCTCGAGAAGTTCCTGATCTTCAACCAGCAGTTCGTGACGCTGATCCGCGCGGGGTTGCCCATTCTGAAGGGGCTCGACCTGCTGGCCGAACGGCTGACCGACCCGGCGCTGGGGCCGTATATCAAGTCGGTCCGCGACGAAGTGCGGGGCGGGACGCTGCTCTCGGAGGCCTTCCGGCAGCAGGGGATTTTTCCCAAAATGTACGTGACCTCGGTGATGGCGGGCGAAAAGAGCGGCAGCCTCACGGAGGTGCTCGACCGGTATATCGCTTACCAGAGAATTGCGCTGGCGGTGCGGAAGAAAGTGATGGTTTCGCTGATGTACCCCTGCGTGCTGATCGTGCTGGTGATCCTGCTGATGGTGTTCCTGGTGACCTACGTGGTGCCGACGTTCGCCACGCTCTACACCACCATGAACGCCAAGCTGCCGGCGATGACGGTGTGGCTGATCGCCATCGGCACGGCGGCGCACAGTTACATTCTGGTGTTCGCGGGGGCCCTGGTGGGTGGGATCTTCCTGTTCCGGTGGTGGGCCCGCCGGGACGCGGCGCGCGTGACGCTCGACCGCATCAAAATGAAGATACCGATTGCCGGGGACATCTGGCTGAAATACCAGGTGGCGCAACTCTCGCGCATTCTGGGCACGCTGTTGACGGGCGGCATCCCGCTGGTGCAGGCCATGGAAACGGCCGCGGATTCCTTGAACGCGCCGCTGCTGAAGCGCGCCATCGAGGCGGCCGGCAAGAGCGTGCGGGAAGGGCAGCCGCTCTCGGGGTCGCTCAAGGCCTCGCGCATGTTTCCCGGCCTGGCTGTCGATATGATCGAGGTGGGCGAATCCACCGGGGCGCTGCCGGCCATGCTCAACAGCGTGGCGGAGTTCTTCGAGGAGGACGTGAACACCCGCATGACGGCCACGCTTTCCCTCATCGAGCCGGCCATCATGATCGTGATGGGAACATTTGTGGCGTTTGTGCTGATTTCGTTGTATCTGCCGATCTTTTCGTTGGCGGATACGATCGGTGGTTAAGGTATGGGAAAAGGGGTTGGAATATGGCGGCGAGCGATAGGG
>JBAWDI010000612.1:0-2095 GCA_049590695.1 Bryobacteraceae bacterium | reverse complement strand
ATCCAGAGCACCGTGGAGGGGGCGTTTAGCCTGCTATGCCGGTATTCCTACCGGCATTCCCCGAATAACGTCGGCGCGGACGCCGACGTGGCAACCTAAAAGGTCGCTCCACGGATCGGGAGTGGATAAGGCGCACTCTTTCCGCCGCACTGCTCTAATGCCTGCGCCCGAAGCTTCGTCCCGGACTCCGCATAGGCGGCCGGGAAGGCATCGGCCGCGGCGCTGGGGCGGCGTGCGGCGCCTCACGGCTCCCGCTTCCGAACCGCCTCGGGCTGTGGTCGGCATTGGAATCGCGCGCCCCCGGTGAGGCATACTTCGAGTCGCGATACGATCCCGGCTTGTTGGCGTATTTCGAATCGCGGAAGCCGCCGCCTTGCGCATAGGTGCTCCCCGAGTAGCGGTTTTGAGTGACCGTGCCCTGCGAGCCGTACTTGGGGGCGCTGGCGCCTTGCTCCTGCCCGTAGTAAGTCTGCCCACGGCTCTGGTACGTGCGATAACCTTCCCATTCGCCGCGCTCCACCGGCTGGTAGCCGTGATTAAAAAGCAGGTCGCGCAGCAGCGCGTACTGGCCATAAAAGACCCAGAAATTGCGCCCGTCCCGATGTTCCCAGTAGCCGTATTGGTTGGAGGCTTGCGTGGGCGGCGCCATATAGGCGAAGCCCGCGGGTTGCGCCACGTGTTCCGATTCGGAGTCGTACCGGCCGGCCGGCTTGTGCTCGATGGCCATCCCCAGATCGTTCCGCATGGCCTCGTAAGTGGACTGCGGAACGCCCACCCATTTCTCCTCCGATGTGGTGGCGCCGGTCTTTGCGGCGGCGTCGGTGAGGTGCGTCCGCACCGTGCGGATTTGCTGGTCGTATTCGCGCGCATGCCCGATGCCGCGAACCTCCATATCCACCAGCACCTTGTCCCACGAGTCGTATAACTGGCCGCTGAGGGAGTTGAGTTCGGCGGTCTTCTGCGGCAGCATGGCCGCGGACGTCTTGAGCGAATCCGCGGCGGCTAGCAACACCGCGAAATCCACCCCCGAATAGTTGCCGGCCGCTACCTGCCGCCGCGCCGCATCCGTGGATTCCCACAGTGTGTCGCTCTGGGCCGCGGCGCCGCGCACCGTGGTCAGGCGCGAATCGAGATCCGCCTTCTTCTCGGGCCAATCGGTTTCCGCTTTCTGGACGGTGGCCGCCACCGGAGCCAGGTCGAAGGAGTGGATAGCCCGGTGGTCGCGCTCCATTCCCGCGACCGTCTGCGGCAACTGCCGCTTCCAATCCGCCCACTGCGCCGCTTCCTTCTGCACGCCTGAGGCTTCCGCCAGCGCCTTGGCGCGCAGATCGCGCTCATCGGAGAGCAGCCGCTCGGCCTGCTGCCGGTCCTGCCGCCGGTTCTGCTTCTCCAGCCCCGAGAGCTCGTCCATGTCGCGGGCGGCGTACTGCAACCATCCGGCGGCCTCGCCGAAATGGTCGCTCCAATGGCCGGTCGCGGAAACCGCGTGGAACAGGTCGGGCTGTGCCTGACTCTCTCGGGCGACTTCATCCTGCGCCGAGCGTAGCGCGGTTTCGGCCGATGCCAGCGCCGCGCGATCGCCGTCGATCTGCGCCCGCACCTCGCGCGGCAGCGCGTCCAGGCCGGCGAACAGCACCACGACGATAAGAACCGTCAGCACGACGGCAAGCGATCGAAGTGTGGATCGGCTCATGCTAACCCCTCAGGCGCGGCCGCCCCGGTAGACGGTGACGTCGCCCGGATAGATGGTGGTGGCCAGCGTTACGGCAAAAGGTTCACTCTCCGCTTTCCGGATGCCGAGCAATCCCTTGCCACCCTGTTCCTGGAATTCCCAATAGTAGAATCCGGCGACCGCCGCCTCGTCGCTGCGGCGAACCTGCGCCTCGCGGCTCAGCCGGTACAGCCAGGTCTTGCCGTCGAACTCGAAAAAGTCGGCCGTGTTCTGGCGCTCGTCCATTTGCGCCAGGTCGTCTTCCGATACGCCCAGGTCTTCGATGGTCAGCTTGCGCGGGTCGGTGTGTACGGCGGCTTCGACATCGTCGCCCGTGGCCACACGCAGCGCCACGCGCCGCTCTCGATACCCGCCGCTCAGCTC
>JBAWDI010000611.1:0-2942 GCA_049590695.1 Bryobacteraceae bacterium | reverse complement strand
TCTTGGAATACGTCGTGGCCGACCCCCGCTCGTATTGCCTCGTCATTTCAAAAACGGATGCGCGCATCGTGGCGCTCGCCGACAAACAGAGCATCGAAGCCTTGATCGCGGCGTATCTGAAAGCTGTGAAAGCGAAGGGGTCGGCCCACAAGGAAGGGCGCGCGTTGTATGATGAGCTTCTTGCCCCGATCCCGACGGCGGCGCGGAAGGAGAATCTCGTTGTAGTTCGTGATGGTCCCCTGCATCTTGTTCCCTTCGACGGGTTCGTCGATAGCGGAGGCCGGTATGTTGCCGAGACCCATACGGTGATCTACGAGCCGTCCGCAACGAGTTTCTACTTGCTCACGTCGCAGAAACGTCGTCCTACCTCATCCGCGCATGCACTATTGGCGGTGGGCGGCGTTCCGTACAGTCCCGCCGAGCTAAAGCAGGCCAGTATCACCCGTGGCTATGACACCGGAGCGCTCAGTGACCTGCCCGCATCGAAGGATGAGGTGCTTGCCGCGGAGGCTGCTCTACACGGCCGCGGAGACCTCCTTCTGATCGGACCGCGTGCTACCGAGTCGGCTTTCAAGCGCGCTGCCACGTCGCAATACGGCGTCATTCATCTAGCGGTACACGGTTATGCCAGCACAACGGAGCGAAATCGTTCGGTCTTGATCTTATTGAGCGATCCGCCGGCGGGCGAAGACGGTTTTCTGCAGGCTTCTGAAATCGTTCAACTGTCGCTGAATTCCGACCTCGTGATCCTCTCGGCGTGCGATACGGCTGTCGGCCCACTTGAGGGAGAGGAGGGAATTGCGGCGCTCTCGGGAGCGTTTCTGCTGGCGGGCGCTCGGAGCGTAGTCTCGACCCTCTGGTCGATTGACGACACTTTTTCTCTCTTCCTGATGAAGCAGTTCTACAAGCACCTGGCGGCACATGAACCGGCTGCTTCCGCGCTTACGGCGGCGAAGCGCGACATGTTGCGGAAGTACGGCGCTGCGGCGGTACCTTATTATTGGGCAGGGTACACATTGGAGGGTGCCCCCAACCTGACCATAGCGCACCATGACTGAAACCACCATGACACCGACATCTCTAAGCCCAAAGTTGCGCGGCGAGATTTTGGCTTCGGTCAAGGAGCGCGTCCTCAAGGAGCACTTCAATGTGGGAGGTGTGAACTACAACGAGTGGGCCAAGCGGTTTGACGAGCGGTCGCCGACCCTGCTCGACGTGGACATTGAGGAATTCGAAGGCGGGGTGTGCAAAGCCCTGGCGGAACTGGGCAGTAGCCATACCGTCTTCTACCACGAGCGAACCATCCGGCTTTTGCCCCAACACTCGATCAATGCGACCATCCGCGCCTTTGAACGTGATGGTCGGGAAAGCTGGCATTTTCTGGACGTCTTCGAGGATGGTCCAGCCCACCTGGCTGGCATCAAGCGGGGCGACATGTTGGTCGCCGTCGACGGGACGCTGTACGCACCTCCGACGATGCCCCCATTCAGAATTGGTACGACGCACAGGATTGCCGTCGCGAGCGCGCGGGGTGAGAACCCGCGCGAAATCGCCATCAGCGTTCCGTTCAGAAAGGGTACCAATGAGCGCCCGCCCATTGTCGAACCCAAGAGCCCGATTCATGCAGTTGCGGCTGCCAAAACCGGGCTCCTCAAGATTCCCTACTTCCCCGGTCCCACGGGGATTAGCTTCGCCAACGCACTCGACGTGGCAATTCGGGATCTCAAGAGCCGGGGCTGCGACCGCCTTATCATTGATCTGCGCGGAAACATCGGCGGCAGTTTGGGTTTCGCCCGCCTTGCGAGCTACCTGTGTCCCGACCGAATCCCGATCGGTCACAGCCTGACGCCGGCCCGCCTCCGCAAGGGGTACACCCGCGACACCTTGCCGCGGGTTCCGATGCCGCGAACGACGCCTCAGTTCGTGTTGGCGCTCGTCCGTTTCGCACTTCGCGACAAGTCCGTAGTGCTCCTCACCCAAGGGTTAGGCCCACAGCCGTTTCACGGCAGGGTCGCCATCCTGGTGAACGAATCGACCAACAGCGCAGGCGAGATGCTCGCGAGCTTCGCCTCAGAGAACCGTTTGGCGACGATCATTGGGACCAAAACGGCCGGCAACGTCCTCGGGGCTTTGAACCGGAGAGTCGGCGCCGGGTACTGGTTACGGGTGCCGGTGTTCGGTTGGTACACGTCCAGTGGCAAGTGCCTGGAAGGCCAGGGTGTCTCACCTGACCTGCATCTGGATGTCGACCCACTCTCGCTGGACTCGGCAATCGACCAACAAATGCGCCGCGCGGCTGAAGTTGTTGATGCTGCCTGATGTGTTGCCATTCATTCTAAAAGGTAGTCATGGTTTTTGCAGTATCGGAAAGCCCCGCCGACTTGGGCGGGGCTTATTGGGATGCAATCATCGGTGGGATTTGAACGGCGGCTCAAGCGGCCTAGGTATACCAGCAATCCCCCTGAAGGTATTGGTCACATTCAGTGGTGATCCGCCAGCACCACCCGCCGTTAGGTCCGTGCCGGTCGATTAACTCCGCCTGCACGAACTTACAGCCCTTTCTGCTGGCTACGGGACTAGCGTGAGCAGGAGGCACGCTGCTCAGCGTGGCTCCCAACAACTTCTGTGCCGGTGCTGCGAAGGTTGCGAATATGTTGATGGTGGCCCACAGGGCAAACATCGCCATCGGTGGGCGAAAGAGTCTCTTTACGGTGGTCCGCATTTCTAATCTCCTTTTTGGAGACCGTCGCGAAAGTGACTGCGCGTTCGCTGTGCGATCTCCTGTGATCGGTTGTAAGGCAGTTTCTGCTAGCTGCCAAAAAGCCCGATGGATTCCACGGCTGAACAGACGTGGGGCTGACTGGGTTCCTGCCATCGCAAGCCCGTCAGGTCCCCTGTCTAGTTCCCGCGGCCTGTCTGCACCGGCCGGCGTGGGTTAGTGT
>JBAWDI010000610.1:0-2872 GCA_049590695.1 Bryobacteraceae bacterium | reverse complement strand
AACCAACTCTACCGCAACCTGAGTTACGTGGCCGTCATGAAACCGGAGAAGAGCGGGTAGGTCCCGACACCCAGGCCGGCGTTACCATGAAATGAGGGAGGGAGTGCGATGAGCCGCACGCAGCAGTTTCTGGGACTCGTCATCGTGCTGGCCTTGGCCGTGGGCCTCGGATACGCAGGCTGGCGGATGTGGAACCCCTCACGGGTGGCCGCTTGTCAAGCCTGTGGACGCGCGATTCACGCCAACATGCGAACCGTTGCGTGGGTGGGCGGCAAGCGCGAAGTCTTCTGCTGTCCAACCTGCGCGCTCAGCGCCGGCGCCCAGACGCACGAATCGGTTCGATTTGAGCAACTGGCCGACTACGAGACGGGTCGCTCGCTGCGTCCGGCCGATGCCTTCGCCGTGGAAGGCAGCGACGTGATCCCTTGCATTCGTTCGCACCAGATGATCAACCGCGACGGACAGCCGGTTCCGATGGATTTCGACCGCTGCTCACCTAGCATCATCGCGTTCGCAAAGCGCACGGCGGCCGAGAGTTTCGCCTCGGAGCATGGCGGCAAGGTGGGCGCTTTCCTCCAGCTCGCGGGCCAGTCCGCCCAGGCGCTACGTTAGTCTGGCCGGCGGCTACCGGATCACTTCGTTGTTAATCTCCAGGCCGTATAGCTTCAGCTTCAGCTCACGATAAAACTTCGGGTCTAACTTCTCTTTCAGATCGAACTTGTAAGTGGCCGTTCGACTGAATTCACGCCGATTGTTGTCATAGACGCGGATCTCCAGCCGATAGGGATCGTCGGACCAGACGGAGACGATATCGCGATCCAGGCGCCAGGTCCGCCCGTCAGTCTTTTTCTTGGTCACGTAGTAGATGGCGTCATGGGTGAACTCCAGTTCGCCTTCGGAACCGCCCAGACTGCGATCGTGTTTCACGGGGATGGTGTAAAGCGCCGCAACCTTGCCCGGCGGCACGCGATCGGTTACCGGCCGATTCAGGTGGCTGCTGATGTTCTGGAACAGGCTGTCGGTCAGTTCGCCTTTGGTCAGCCGGAAGCGGTAGTCCCGGTCGCGTCCGAAGAAGCGCCAGTCATCCTGGTAAGTCAAGACGACGAACTTCGTGGAGCTGATGCGGTCGAAATACTGAATGTCGTCCCATTTCCACGCCAGGCGGTGCGGGCGATTCGCAAGCCGATCCAGGGCGTGCCCGACGTGTTGAATGCCGAGCCACTGCGGGCCATGCTTCGTGTTCGGGGCGGTATAGGAGATGCCCTCATCGTCGATCTCGACAGTGCCCTGGCGGTCGGGCCAGAGCGGTTTCTCAAGCTTCGCGGGAAACGTCTCCGCCGAAAGTGCCGCGGCGCATGCCAGCAACAGAACAGTCTGTCTCATCATGTTTCCCTCAAGTGGTGGAATCCGGTGAAGGGCGCGTCCTTCGGCAGACGCCGGCTTCGCCACAGGAAAAAGAGAATCGGATAGATCGCCAGTTCCATCATGCCGGATGTGACCACGCCGCCGACCATTGGCGTGGCGATGCGCTTCATGACATCGGCGCCGGCTCCCTGGCTCCACAGAATGGGCACCAGCCCGGCCACGATCACGCAGATTGTCATGATCTTCGGCCGGACTCGCTTCACGGCGCCCACATAAATGGAATCCGCCAGATCGTTGCGGTCGTTCAGAACGCCGCGCTCCTTGAAGTCGTCGTAGGCCTGATCGAGGTAGAGCAGCATGACCACGCCGGTTTCCGCGTCCAGACCGGCCAACGCGATGATGCCGACCCACACCGCGACACTCATGTTATAGCCCAGCAGGTAGACCAGCCAGATCGCCCCTACCAGGGAGAAGGGTACGGCCAGGAAAACGATCGCCGTCTTGATCAGCGACTTCGTGTTCAGGAAAATAATCACGAAGATGATGGCGATGGTCAGCGGGATGACGTACATGAGCCGCTTCCTGGCGCGCTGCATATACTCGTACTGGCCGCTCCATGCGATGCTATAGCCCGTGGGCAGCTTGATCTTCTCAGCCACTACCTTCTGTGCGTTCTCGACGTAGGTGCCAACGTCGATTCCGCGAAGATCGACATAGATCCAGGCGTTCGGCCTGGCGCCCTCGCTCTTGATGGAAGGCGGCCCCAGGACATACTTTACGGAAGCCAGTTGCCCCAGCGGAATCTGCTGCCCGGTGGGCGTCGGTACCAGGACGGATTTTAGGGCGGGAATGTCGTCGCGAAAGTCGCGGTTGTAACGCAGATTCACCGGGTATCGCTCCAGGCCCTCGACGGTAGTAGTGATGTCCACGCCTCCGATCGCCGTCTGAATCACATCCTGAACATCGCCGACGGTCAGGCCGTAGCGGGCAATTTCATCGCGGTCGATGGAGAAATCCAGGTAGTTGCCGCCCATGACGCGCTCGGCGTACACGCTGAGCGTGCCCGGCACGTCGCGCATGACCGCCTCGATATCCCTGCCCAGCTTCTCGAGCGTATTCAGATCCGGGCCGGCCAGCTTGATGCCGACCGGCGTCTTGATGCCGGTGGAGAGCATGTCGATGCGCGTCTTGATGGGCATGGTCCACGCGTTGGTGACGCCCGGGATCTGAATCGCCGCATTCATGGCGTCCGTCAGCTTGTCCACCGTCATCCCTTTCGGCCATTGACTCTGAGGTTTGAGCGTGATGGTGGTTTCGATCATCGAAAGCGGGGCCGGATCCGTCGCGGTCTCGGCGCGCCCGACTTTTCCGAAGACATGCTCCACCTCGGGAAATGTCTTGATGATCTTGTCCGTTTGCTGGAGAACCTCACGGGCTTCCGTGATGGAGACTCCCGGAAGCATGGTCGGCATGTAGAGCAGGTCGCCTTCCCAAAGCGGCGGCATGA
>JBAWDI010000609.1:0-10017 GCA_049590695.1 Bryobacteraceae bacterium | reverse complement strand
GCGGTCGAGCAGTTCCTCCCGCGTGCGGACCACCATTTCGGCGGCGGCCGAAGGCGTGGGCGCGCGCAGGTCGGCCACGAAATCCGCGATGGTGACGTCGGTTTCGTGTCCCACGGCCGAGACCACCGGCACGGAACAGGCGGCGATGGCCCGCGCCACGGCCTCCTCGTTGAAGGTCCACAGATCTTCCAGCGATCCGCCGCCGCGGCCCACAATGACCACATCCGGCCACTGGGACTGGCTGAAGAATTGGATGCCGCGGCACACCTCTTCCACCGAGCCCTCGCCCTGCACCAGTGCGGGGAAGAGGCGGATGTGCAGTCCCGGAAAGCGCCGCGATAGAATCTGGATCAGGTCCGCGATGGCCGCGCCGCGCGGCGAGGTGACGATTCCGATCCGGCGCGGAAAGCGCGGCAGCGGACGCTTGCGCCCGGCGGCGAACAGGCCCTCGGCGGCCAGCTTGCGCTTGAGCTGCTCGAATGCCAGTTGCAGCGCGCCCACCCCTTGCGGCTCGAGCGTCTCCACCTGCAACTGGTATTCGCCGCGGGGTTCGTAGACATCGATCGAGCCGCGCGCCAGCACCGCCAGGCCGTCCTGGGGCTTGAATTTCCAGTAGCGGTGGGCGGAGCGGTACGCCACGCACTTCACCTGCGATTCCCGCTCCTTCAGGGTGAAATAGTAGTGGCCGCTCGCGGCCAGCTTCAGGCCGGAGATCTCGCCCGAGACCCACACGTCCCGAAACTCCGCATCGAGCGCCGCGCGGATGGCCGCATTCAACTCGCCGACCGTATAGATGCGGCGCTGGGGCGGCAGATCGAATTCGAGCGCGGATTGCTCCACCAAGCCATGGTAACCCGGTGGGTACCCGGTATGATGGGCGGGGGGTTTTAGACCCTGTAATCCGGGCAAGCTAAAGCACGCCCCACTAAGGCGATGGGCTGTCGTACTCTTACAATGAAAGTGGCATGCCACTTCCGGTTACCCTGCGCGCCCTCCAGTACCGCAATTTCCGGCTGTTTTTTGCCGGCCAGCTCATCTCCCTTATCGGCACCTGGATGCAGAATGTGGCGCAAGCGTGGCTGGTGTACCGGCTCACGGGATCGGCGGTGCTGCTGGGCGCGGCCGGGTTTGCTTCCCAGATTCCGGTGTTCCTGCTGGCGCCCGCGGGAGGCGTCGTGGCCGACCGCTACAGCCGCCACCGCCTGGTCATCGCCACCCAGACGGCCTCCATGCTGCTGGCTCTCTCCCTGGCCGCGCTCACGCTCTCCGGCAGGGTGCGCATCTGGCACATCTTCGTGCTGGCGGCGTTGCTCGGGGTGGTGAACTCCTTCGATATCCCGGCGCGCCAGGCGTTCATCGTGGGCCTGGTGGCGAAGTCCGACCTCATCAACGCCATCGCGCTGAACTCTTCCATGTTCAACGCCTCGCGCGTGGTGGGGCCGGCCATTGCGGGCATCCTGGTGGCCGGCATCGGCGAGGGCTGGTGTTTTTTCGCCAACGGCGCCAGTTACATCGCGGTCATCGCCGGGCTGCTGCTGATGCGCGTCCCGCGGCATCAGCCGGCGGCGCAGCCGGGCTCGCCGCTATCGCGCATGGCGGAGGGGTTTCGCTTCGTGATTCGGCACCCGCCGGTCCACGCCTTGCTGATGCTGCTGGGCGTGGTGAGCTTCACGGGAATGCCCTACGCCGTGCTCATGCCGATCTTCGCGGACCGCATTCTGCACGGCGGCGCGAGGGCGCTGGGTTGGCTGATGGGCTCGACCGGAATCGGCGCGCTGGCGGCCGCCCTGATGCTGGCCAGCCGCCGGGATATCAAGGGACTGGGGCGCTGGGTGTCGTTCGCGGCCCTGGGATTCGGGGCCGGGCTGGTGGCCTTCTCCCTATCGCGGATCTTCTGGCTCTCAATGGCCATCCTGGCGCTGTGTGGCTTCGCGATGATGATCCAGATGGGATCTTCCAACACGCTCATTCAGAGCATGTCGCCGGATCGGTTGCGCGGCCGTGTGATGTCGGTCTACTCCATGATGTTCATGGGGATGGCGCCCTTCGGCGCGCTGCTGGCGGGCGCGGTGGCGAGCCGCCTGGGAGCGCCCCTGACGGTTGCCGGCGGCGGCGCGGTGTCCATGGGGGCCGCAACCGTTTTCTGGATGTGGTGGCCGCAGATCCGCGTGCACGCGCGCAAGCTGATTGTGGCGCAGCAGATGGCCGGCGGCGACCCGCCCCAGGAAATGACCGGCGGCAGTGTGGAGCTGGAGCCGGAAGAGTAGCGCCGAGCCGGGCCGCGCCATCCCCGCGCGACCGGCTGTACAATACAAGAGAAACATGTCCGAAATCGCGCGGCCCGGAGGGCGTATCGAACTGCACGGCTGGGACTCCCTGGCCGGCGCGTGGTATGGGCCCACCGAGCTGGCGTTCACGCTCCGCGGCTGCGAGCGCGTTCTGAGCCAGTTGCGAGAGATGCCTGGCTCCTGGTACGGCAAGCTGCGCACGAAAGCGCCGGGGGAGCCGCCGCTGGGCTTCCAGGTTTCCATCCACGACGTGTGGGATGCCGGTCTGGCGCTCCTCGACATCGAGGGATCGCCCGGCGGTCCGTTGGAGGTCGTGCTGGCGATCCCCGCGCAGCGGCGCGCCAGAATCCGGCCGGACATGGCCTTCGAGTTCGTGGCGTTTCTAGGCTTTCTGAGAGGTCTGGAGAAGCCCGGCTCGGAGATGGCGATTCACGATTACATGCAGCGCGTACTGGAGGAAGCGGATCGGCCGTCTACTCTGGTCTTCTCGATGGAGACCCGGTTCGTGGTGCCCGAATCGCGCATGTCGATCTCCCAGCAGGCCGAGCGGCTGGCCATGACCATGATCGCGTGGATGAAGGAGAAGGACGCGCGGCTTCCGGATTGACAGGCGAAAGCGCCTGTCCCACTCAGCGGGCGGCGGCGCCGCGCCGGGCCATGACCCGCTCAGCCTGCTGGAGCAGCGCCTGTGCCTTGGGCATGCTCTCCACCGCGCGCTGAACCTCCGGGTCCCCGTGGAACGCCGCGCGGTCGGCCGTCTTCCTGTCAAAGGCTCGAAAGTACAGCTCGTAACGAATCTGGTCGCGCATCCAGTCGCGGTTGGCGGCGAACTCCGCGTCCGTGAAGGCGATCTGCTGCGATCGCAGATAATCCGCGAAGCGTCCCAGCGTCTCGTCGTCGGGAACCCAGCCCTCGGCCAAGTGCGGTCTCGGAGCGCCGAAGTACCGCGAGCCGAAATGAAAGAACGTCCCCGGCGCCATCAGCCTGCGCTGAAAGGCGTTGGCGCGAGGGGATTCGTACTTCTGGTCGGGGCTGATCCCACCGCCGCCGTACACCTTGCGTCCGCTGTCGGTGGACTTCACGTCCTCGGTGTTTTGAGCTTCGGGCCGAACCGAGTAATAGTCGAAGAGCGACTGGTGCGAGTAATCGCGCTGAATCAGGCGGCCGCTGGGCGTGTAGTAGTGGGCGATGGTCAGCAGCAGGGCGGCGCCCTCGTGGAGAGGGAATTGCGCCTGCACCAAACCCTTCCCGAAAGTGGTTTCGCCCAGCAGCCAGGCCCGGTCGTGATCCTGCAGCGCGCCCGACACGATTTCGGATGCCGAAGCCGAGCGGCGATCCACCAGGACCACGATGGGATAGCGCTGGGCGGAGGGCTGCGCCTTGGCGCGGAAAACCTGCTCTTGGTCCGCGCGCCCCCGGTGGCTCACCACCACCTGCCCGTCGCGCAGAAATCGCCCCGCCAGCGCCACGGCCTCGCTGACCAGGCCGCCGGGATTGCCGCGAAGATCCAGGATCATGCCGGTGACGGACTGCTCTCCCATCGTCCGCAGCGAGGCCTCCACGTCGTGGTCGACGTTCTGCGCTTCGAACGAAGTGACGTCCAGATAGGCGGTGCCCGGCTTCAGCCAGAAGGCATCCACCACGCTGGTCTGGATCTCGCCGCGGGTGACCGTCACGGAGATGGGCCCGCCGGCGCCTTCCCGCCGCACGGTGATCCCCACCTGGCTGTCCTTTGGCCCTCTCAGCAGATCGGCTACCGCGCCCGTGTCCATGCCGGTGGTGTCGTGCCCGTCCACGATGGCAATGGCGTCGCCGCGGCGCAGATCGGCCTTCCACGCGGGCGAATCGAGGAAGGGTTCCATCACCACAATCTTTCCGCCTTCCGCGCCAATCAGCATTCCCACGCCGAAATATTGCGCATGCTGTTTCCGCTGCATGTCGCCGAACTCGGAGGGGTTGAGAAAGCTCGAATGCGGGTCCAGGGTGTGCAGCATGCCCGGTATGGCGCCCTCATAGATGGCCTTCTCCGGGGAGATCGGGTCGGCGAAGTTCTTCTCGACCAGCGCGTAGGCCGCCGTCAGCGAGTGGACGTCGCGGGCCAGGTCGTCATCGGCAGTCGAAGCCGCGCGGGCGCGAATTCCCAAAACGGAGACCGGGATCACCAACGCCAGGCTGGCGGCGATCAGGGCAAGGTACGGTGTTCTTCTGATTTTCATGGTTCGACCGGGCCGCCGGGGTACGCAGTCCGCATCGTTGAACTCCGTTCCCTGTGCTTCGTTCTTATGATACCCGAGTTGCGGCAGCGGGGCCAACAGTACCTATATAGTACCGCTAGTACCTCCCCGCCTATATCAATTTTGGCGAGATTATGTTGATATAGGCTGGAAAGCAGTCTCATGCTTAGATCGTGCTCACTTCTTGGAATGGCCTGCGTCTTCCTGATCATCTCTCCCGAGTTGCGTGGAACCCTGTTGGATGGGATTGCTCAGACAGCCGCCGGACTGGAGAAGTACAGCCCGTACTCGTACGCCGGAGTGGGGTTGGCGCTGGTCGGCGTCCTCATGCTGACCTTCTACAAGGCGTCGGTGCCGCGCTGAGATTCCGGGCTGCGTCAGACCGCGCGAACCTTGCGCGCGGCTGGGGTGGTTTCGGACTTGGCAGGCTTGCGCTCGGCGATCGCCGTCAAGCGTTTCACTTGGTCCGTCACGCACACCAGGAACATGGGCTGACGCGCATTCTTGAGCACATCGATGATGCGGTGGGGCGCCTCTTCCAGGAAGATGGATTTGCCGTCGGTGAGCAGATGAACGTCCGAAGCGGCCGAAAGGGCGTCGTTCAGGCGCTTGCCCATGTCTTTTTGTAGGAACCGCAGGACGCGGCGGATCTTCTGCAACGAGAATCCCTTGCGCCGCAGCTCGGCGATGACCGAAATCTCAACCACTTCCTCCGGCAGATAAATCCGCTTGTGACCGTCCTGGCGCGGCGAGACAACATTGCGCTCGTCCCACCACTGCAATTGCCGCAGACTGACGCCGCAAATCCGGGCAACTTCGCTGCTGTTATAGCCCTGCGTGTCCGGGGAGGACACCGGACGGGGTTTCCTGGCTTTGAACATTTTAGGCCGCTTCCGTTATGGGATTATGAAATGGGTGCCACTTTGGATTGTACATGCGCTACCGGCAGTGTCAATAGGGTCGACGCACAAAGACGCCATTCTCTTTCGGGGAAAATGCCGTTGCACCCGTCCCGAAGCGGTCGCCAGAGTACTAGCGGCGCGCCATCGTCCGGTAGTACAGCCGGGACTTTGTTGCGCGCCAATTCATTGTGATTCGGCACACCGGATAGTAGAATTTGATTGACAGCAGCGAAAGGGCCTGCCCTGGGGAGATGCCGCGGAGTGGATAAATCGTGATCGAAGTGGGCCAGAGCGAAGTGGGTTTTTCCGGCAACGAGCCCGTCGGCGGCGAGCTCCTGGCCGAGAGACTCGCGCAAGGTCCGCTGCCGCCCGAAGAGGCGCTGCGTTACGCCCTGGAGATTGGCGCCGCGCTCAACCGGGCGCACTTGCGCGGGCTGGTCCACGGCGGGCTGTCGCCTTTCTCCATCCGAATTGCCGGTACGGGTGTGCGGATTCTGCCGCCGCTGCGGGGATACGACGAGCGCGCCGCGCCCTATCGCTCGCCGGAGCAGGTGCGGGGCGAGGCGCCGGACTGGCGCAGCGACGTGTTTGCTTATGGCGCGCTGCTCTACGAAATGGCCAGCGGGCGGCGGGCATTTCCGGGTGAGGGCGCGGAACTGAACGACGCCATTCTCGAACAGCCGGTGGCGGGATTGATGGCGAAATCGTCGATCCTTGCGGCCATGGAAACCGTGATTGCCGGATGTCTCGAGAAAGACCCAGCCCGCCGCCGCCAGCGCATTCAGAACGCCGTGATCGAGCTGAAACTGGCGGCCCAGTCGTGGCAGCGCATGTCGCAGGTTCCCATCCAACTGCCGCGGCGCCCGGCCGGAATCCGGACGGCGGCTGCGCCGGCGCCTGTCGGAGATTCCAAGCTTCCTCGCACGCCGGCGTACGTCTTGCCCAAGCCGCCCGTTCCCAAGGACACCTGGCGGCGGCGCCTCTGGGCCACGGGGGCGGTGCTCATCGCGTTAGCCGTCCTCTCTATAGCGGCGGGCTTGTACCTGCACCAGCAGCCCGCGGCTTCGGTCCTCAGATTTGCGGTGCCGCCGCCCGAACACACCAGCTATCCGGGCACGCCCTCGGTATCGCCGGATGGCCGCTTTCTGACGTTCTCGGCTATGGGGCCCGAAGGCCAGCGCATGCTCTGGCTGCAACCGCTGGACGCGCTCCACGCCAACGTCATTCCCGGAACCGAGGGCGGGTTCGCACCGTTCTGGTCGCCGGACAGCAATTACATCGCGTTTTTCGCCAACCTGTCGTTGAAGAAGGTGCGGATCGGCGGCGGCGCTCCCGCGATCGTTTGCCGCGCGGAAGCCATGCCCGGCGGCGGCGCCTGGAACCGCAATGGCGTCATCCTGTTCGCACCCAGCCTGGCCGGTGGACTCTACCGGGTCTCCGAGAATGGTGGAGAGCCGCAGCCCGTCCTGAAGCTGGATTCCTCGAAATTCGAGCGTTCCGATCTCTGGCCGCAGTTCCTGCCCGATGACAAGCATTTCATTTTCTTTGAGCGAACCGACCTGACCGACACAACGGGGGTCTACGCCGGCACGCTCGATCCGCCTGAATACCACCGCCTGTTCAGCTCCGAGACCAATGCCGTTTACTCCGGCGGGGCCGCGGGCGGCTCGGCGAAGAGCGGCCATCTGCTGTTCATCCACAACCGCCAACTGATGGAGCAGCCGTTCGACACTTCAAACCTCGCCCTGAAAGGAGACCCCTTCACCCTGGCGGATGACATCGGCGCCGTGCGGAGTATGGCGCTGGCGCCCATCTCGGTCTCGGGCAACGGCATCCTGGTGTACCAGAACGTGGGCAAGCCCACCAAGCAGATGGTCTGGCTGGACCGCAGCGGGGAGCAGATCGGCCAAGTAGCGGAACCGGGCGATTATGGACCCCCGAAGATCTCTCCGGATGGCAGCCGCGTGGCGGTAGCCAAGATCGGGCCGGACGGTGTCAGCGCCAATTTGTGGATCCTCGACGCCGCCGGCAACGCCACCCGGTTTACATCCACACCCAATCACGAAGGTTCTCCCGTGTGGTCCCCGGATGGCTCCAAGATCGCCTACCTCAGCAACGCGGAGGGCGTCGACGATATCTATGTGAAGCCCACCAGCGGGGAAGGAAGGGCGGAG
The DNA here is from genome assembly GCA_049590695.1 of Bryobacteraceae bacterium. Classification (GTDB taxonomy): domain Bacteria; phylum Acidobacteriota; class Terriglobia; order Bryobacterales; family Bryobacteraceae; genus Fen-178. The sequence continues at coordinate 2,419 of JBAWDI010000609.1, read as the reverse complement.
GTGTTTTACACCAGCACGTTGCCCAAGTACCCTACCGACTGGTCTCGGGACGGCCGATACATTCTGTTTGTCGTCGTGGCCCCGAACACCCGGTCGGACGTGTGGGCCATTACCACGGCGGGCCGGCAAGCCGCACCCATCCTGGATACCATTAACTCGGAAAGTTACGCGACGCTTTCGCCGGATGGAAAATGGCTCGCGTTCCAATCCGACCAGTCCGGCCGCACCGAGGTGTACGTGCAACCTTTCGAATTCGCCGCCTCGGGCACCAGGAAGCACTGGCTGATTTCGTCGGGCGGCGGCGGCCTGCCGCGTTGGCGCGCCGACGGCGCGGAGATATTCTATACGACCTCCGGCGGGCGCATGATGGCGGTCTCGGTGCACCCGGCCGGCGGCGATTTCCAGTTCGAGACGGCGCACATGTTGTTCCAGACCCGTCCCATTCCCGGGTCCTGGAACCTTTACGACGTCTCACCCGACGGCCAGCGGTTCCTGCTCAGTTTGCCTCTGGAGTGGTCCAGCGCGGCGCCCATAACGGTGGTCACCAACTGGACCGAGAAGCTCAAAGAGTAACGCTGGGTTGCCGGCGCACCGGCGTTGTCCGAAATGCCTGCCACCAGATGTACAGGAACATGAGATTGGCCAGCAGCATCAAGACGCCTCCCGACAGTGACAGGGTTCGGGAGCGGGTGCGCAAGGCAAGCTGGCGGATGGATGTGCCAACGGCTTCTCCGGTGAACTTGATCCCCAAGCCGCCGCTCAGCAGGAGCAGACACTGGTCCCTTTCGCGCGAAGCGATCAGCAGCGACCACAGCGCCAGATCGAGAATCGCGGAGCAGAAGTTCAGGTCGCGAGTCCAGGGAGTCATGAAGGACCCCCTATTCAGCGCCGGATTCCAATGAATCAGGAACGAGATGCCAGCGAAGAGGATGGCGCCCGCAATCAACGAAGCGCGCACGATTCGGCGCGACCGGAGCGTGCCGGTCGCCTGGTAGATCAGGCTCATGACCACTGCATAGACCAGAACCTGCATAACGACTGCGTTCAACCAATAGATAACGGGGAAAGCAAACGTGGCCCCCTGTGTGCCGCGGTAATAACCTATCGCGGACGGAACGTCAGCCACTGTGGTCAGGAAGTCACCGATCACGTACGCGAAAAAGAATGGAAAACGCCGGTAGCGGCCGCGCAGCAGCGTGCCGATGATGAGAATCTGAAGAGGAAGCCCGATCGCCCAGCCGCAGAGTAGGATTGCAAAGCGCATCCACCTCCCATTCTAGGCCGGGCGCCTCCTCGTATTCCAGGATTTCTTTGCTGTGACTACGCGGTAACCGAGAGATTTCCGTCCCACGGATCGAGTGGGAGAGTGGGCCCGTCGGCGAGCATCACCGGCCCGTCCCACGGATCGGGTGGGAGGGTGGGCCCGTCGGCGATCGTCACCTGCTCCGCCAGCAGCTTGTGACTGGGAACAGGCACACCAGCGCCCTGGATGGCGTTCAACGCACAAGCCAGCGCGAACAAGGCAAGCACCGCGGCGAAGATCAACTTGTTTTCGAGTAATCGACTCATTGAGAAGCTCCTTTTACTAGCTTTCTGAACCCATCACGGGTCCGGCACTGAGATTCTGAAGGTCCAGTTGCCCTCTCGATCCACTTTCCAGAGAAAGGTCTGGCCTTTTGTGCTCTCATCCTTTAGGGTAACGTAATCTAAGGCGTTTCGGGCATTGAAAGTAAGGTAACACCTAGTACTATTGATCTTTTTTGATAGAATAAGGAATAGGGTAAATCCCTTATATCGAGGCCAACGGGACCATTATGGTACTTAGGTGCGTCGCAGGGTGCGCTGGGGAAAATCGGTATCGGGCCGGAAGGGGCGTTGGCCTGGGTACTCAAGGCGCATGTCGGCAGCCACCTCGTCGAGCATTGCCAGGGTGGCGACTCGGCTCTCCATGGCGAACGCGGTGAGCAACAGGTTGTCGCAGATCGCGTTGATGACACGGGGAATCCCTTGTGAGCGGTAGTGAAGCTCTTCCATCAGTTGCGGTGAAAACACGGTCTGGCCCTTGAGTCCGGCGCGCGCCATGCGGGAATTCACGTAGGCCACGGTATCGCGAAGATCGAAGCCTCGCAAGGCGCAGCGCAGGGAAATGCGTTGTTTGAGCTGGCGGAATTCTGGGGCGTCCAACTTGCGATCCAATTCCTGCTGGCCGGCGAGGACGATCTGCAGCAACTTGCCCTTCCGGTTCTCCAGGTTTCCTAGTAGTCGGATTTCTTCCAGTACGTCCCAGTCCAGGTTGTGAGCCTCGTCCACAATCAGCACCGTGGTGCGGGCGACGTTGGCTCTCTCGAGCAGCATGTTATTGAGCGAAAGCAGGACCTCGGCCTTGGAGAGGCGGTTGCACCGGAGGTCCAGGTCATAG
>JBAWDI010000608.1:0-3307 GCA_049590695.1 Bryobacteraceae bacterium | reverse complement strand
GCATATGGAAGAGCATCAGACGCTCGCCGCCCAGCGCGATCGCGTTGAGAATGGAGCGGAGGTAGTCCGCCCGGCGCGCGCAGCGCTTGCTGCCCTCCAGATAGTGGCAGTTGTCCTCCTCGCAGGCGACCATCGCAACCACGTCCGACCCCGACTCGAAGGCCTTCAGCACGTGCTCCGGTTGCAGCCGCCCCGTGCAGGCCACCAGGATTTCTTGCACCGGCCAGGGCCAGCCGAAGTCCGGAATCCCCGGCCGCGGCCGGCCCGCCGAGGTGGGAGCCTGGCCCGGACGGGCGCAATTGGCGCACACAAAGACGGTGACGGGTCCCGGAATCGAAGTCCGTACCACCCCACCCTGTGGTGGTGCTCCTATAGTCGCAATATCCTGATTCATAAGGAGATCTCTCGACGGGGAGAGTGAGAAAGCAGTATACCAGATTTTAAGTATTTTGGATATTATTATTCTAAAGAATCATCCTGGCTTATAATAGACCTGGAGTATGACACTCGAACATCTGAAGCTTTTCCGGGACATCGCCCACGCCCGCAACGTGAGCCATGGCGCGGAAGTCTGCGGCGTGAGCCAGTCCGCCGCCAGCCAGTACCTGCACGAAACCGAACGTGTGTTGGGGGTCCAGCTCCTGGATCGCAGCACCCGGCCCTTTGCGCTTACCGAAGCCGGGCGCCTGTACTACGACTTCTGCCGCGACGTCCTGCGCCGCCAGGAAGAGTTCGAGGAGTCGCTGGACAAGCTCAAGGGCCGCGTGCAAGGCACGGTCAGGGTGGCCGCCATTTACTCCGTGGGCCTCTCGGATATGTCGCGCCTGGAGCTGGAGTTATCCCGCCGGATGCCGCAGGCGGAGCTCCTGGTCGAATACCTGCGTCCCGAGAAGGTCTATGACGCGGTGCTCACCGATCAGGCCGACCTGGGCCTGGTGAGTTACCCGGAATCCAACCGGGAGATCACCGCCATTCCCTGGCGCGAGGAGAAAATGATGGTGGCGGCCGCTCCCTCGCATCCTTTGGCGGCCAGAGAAACCCTGGACTTGGCCGACCTGGCCCAGCAGAACTTCGTGGCTTTCGACGACGAACTCCGCGTCGGCCGCGAAGTGAAGCGCTATATCCGCGAAAGCGGAGCCCAGTTGAACGTGGTGATGCACTTCGACAACATCCAGACCATGAAGGAGGCGGTGGTGCTGGGCTCAAGCATCAGCATCATGCCCGTGCGCGTGCTGCGCAACGACATCGAGCAAGGCCGGCTGGTGGCCATCCCCATCCAGGGCTGCACGCTGGTCCGCCCGCTGGGCATCATCCACCGCCGCCGCAAGACGTTCAACCGCGCCACGCGGACGTTCCTGGAGTTGTTGCGGCAAGAAGCGGCTTTGGAGCCTCCGCCCGCTCAGCCGCCGCGCCCCGTTCGCGTTAGAGCCTGAAGCCGCCGTGCATCAGGCGCTGAACAGACGCTCCAACTCGGCCACAGCCACAGTTCGCAGATCGGCCAAATCGTGCCGCACGGTGTGCCAGATCAGGTTCTCGTCCACGCCCTCGTACTCGTGCCGGTAGACGTTGCCCGCCGCAGCCACGGCCACCCAATCGATGTCGGAGTGTCGTTCCTTGAGTTCCGCCGGCAGCCGTCTCGTCGCTTCCGAGACGATTTCCAGGGCACGGACGACCGCGTAGAGAGTCTTTCGGTCGGCGGCGAAATCGTCACGATCCATGCTCGCCGTGAATTCCTGGATCGCATTGATGTTATCCACGATGTCACGCAGGCGTTGGGCGGGATTCTTAGAAGGCATGGACGGCACCGCGCAGGATGCTATCTCGGAGTAGCGGCTTGATGGTCCTGCGGTTCACCACGTCCGCAGCGCCGTTGAGGATCTCATCGATGTAGAGTTTCAGCCTTGCGTATTCGAAGATCCCCATGGGGCGGTCCTGATCGAGTTCCACCAGCACGTCGATATCGCTGTCGACCCTAGCCTCTCCGCGCGCAACCGAGCCGAAGACCGCGGCATGGGACACGCCGAACCGCCGCAACTCGCCTTCATGAGCGCGCAGCGTTTCGAGAATGTCGTCGAGCGTGCCAGTCATTCTTACACCACGAGTCTACCAAACGCGCCGCGGCGCGTACGCCGGGTTTCCAATGGGCGATCAGAACCGTTGTTGGTATCGGCTACTGATGCGCGACAGGACCGCCGCATAATCGAGCCGGGTTGAGCTGTAGTCCACCCACTCAAACGGAAACGGTGCGGCGTTCGTGGCTCGATACCGAAGAATCAGGAATTCGTCGAATGCAGGCAGGGCTTGTTCCCGCAATCGGCGCTCCGCTTCCGCTGCCTCTTGGATCGGGTGTAAGAACCCGCCTCGCCCTGTCGTGGGAAACGGCCGGTCGCCCTCATATCCGATGACGCTTTCGGCGTGGTTGATGCCCACCACGGCAACACAGATCGGGTTGCCGCCACCGAGCCGGAACTGCGTGACTTGGTCGCGGAGGCTGGTCATCACCCGGTCTATTTGTTTGATCATCGCCTTGGCGAGAATCTTGACTTCGACGCCGATCTCAACCGTTGCGATTGGACCTCTTGCCACCACATAGCCCGGCTCGATGGCTGGAGTCTCACCGGGAATGATCTCTCCGAAGGTGGCATCGCCGCGCCGCGCCAGCACACCTCTACGCCGGTTCTGGACATTCAGCACGCGGTCTCTGCGGTTCAGTACCGCGTCACGGTAGCGCTGTGAGCGATTGATCGCGACCAGATCTTCGTAAAGATGGATGGCAACGAAATCGCCTTGATTCGATGCTCGGTGCCGGTAGACTTGTCCGTCAAAAAGCCGTCTGAATTCGGCGAGTAGGCGGAATTTCGGTGGAACTTGGGGTGGCGTCAATCCACGCGTACCTCAGCCGCTATCGCGCCAACCGTGCGTACTTGCCCCGCGGTCTTCAGTAACCGCTTTTCGGCGTTCCGCACGTAGGCGGATTCGATCTCATTACCTATCGAATTCCTGCCTGACATGATAGCAGCTAGGGACGTGGAACCCGTACCGGAAAAAGGATCCAGGACGGTATCGCCGGCAAACGAAAACAGCCGGACCAGGCGCTCCGCTAATTCAATGGGATATGGAGCCGGGTGTCCCTCGCGGGTGGAAGCTCCCCGCAAGTCTGTCCAAATGGACCGCTGCCACGCGCGCATCTCATCTCGCGTGAGCATGGACAGCGCCTTCTGGATCATCGGAGTGGTGCGGTACTCGCCGCCCTTCCGAAGGAACAGAATGTACTCGATGTCGTTCTTGATGACCGCGCCCGGCTGAT
>JBAWDI010000607.1:0-7609 GCA_049590695.1 Bryobacteraceae bacterium | reverse complement strand
GGTGACGCCCCGGTTCATGGCCACCCACCTGGCCCGGGAATCGTTGGGAGTGGCGCCCGGTCCGCTGATCCCGGAACCCGGTTTCAGGTTCGCCGGCGGCACAACCGGCCCCGGGGGCCTCTGCGGGTCTTGCGCGCCAGCCATCACCGCGGCGGCTGCGGCCAGCCAGAGCCATTTTCGCTGCATACCGACGCCAGTTTACCGCACTGCCGCTTCGATGTGGCGCGGACTTCAGTCTGCCGCGTCCCGACTCATCGGGACGCTCTTTGGCGCTAGTCCCTACACCCCTCGCCGGTTGCCCCACAACTCCACGTGCAAGCGCGGGCTGAAGCGGAAACCCTCCCGCTTGCAGATTTCGGCCAGCCACACCGCGCGCTCGCGCAGCCGATTACGATCCGTGCCCTCGGGCATCAGAATCACGCGCCCGCGATCCGCATCCAACGCCAGAATCAGCGCCCGCACCTCGTCCAGGTCGCCTGGTTCTGCGATCACGAATTTGAGTTGATACGGGTAGCGGCCCATCAACTCCAACAGCACTTCCAACTGGATGCGCAGGCGGTCGTGCTGCGCGGCCCAGCCGCCGGTGGGTGTGGAATTGGCGAGCTTGGGGCTGATGCTCATCAGGTCGCACGCCACCGGCTGAACCACCGTCCCGGCGGTTTCGATGGTGATGTGCCAGCCCAGCCCGCGCAGCCGCTCGGTGAGCGGAACGATCTCGGGCGCGATCATCGGCTCGCCGCCGGTCACCACCACGTGCCTCGCCGGGTGCGCCTTCACCTCATCTACAATCTGGCCGAGCGTCAGATCCGCGCCCTCGGGCTGCCACGAGGCGTATGGCGTGTCGCACCACGCGCACCGCAAATTGCATCCGCTGGTGCGGATGAAGACCGAGGGCACGCCCACCAGCGAGCCTTCGCCTTGAATCGAGTAAAACAACTCAGCGATCTTCAATTCCCGCCTCTTGGAACCCTTTGCGGCGCAACAGGCACGCGTCGCACTGGCCGCACGGCCGGCCCTCCGGACCGGGATCGTAGCAACTGAAGGTCAAGCTGAAGTCCAGCCCCAGCTCGTGCCCCAGCTTCACGATTTGAGCCTTCGTCAGGCTAATCAGCGGGGTGTGGATCTTGAGCCGTGTGCGCCCCTCCACCCCGGCCCTGGTTGCCAGGTTGGCCATGCGCTCGTAGGCTTCGATGTATTCGGGTCGGCAGTCCGGATAGCCCGAGTAATCGAGGGCGTTCACCCCGATGAAGACATCCGAGCTTTCCAGCACCTCCGCCCACGCCAGCGCGAAGGAAAGGAAAATGGTGTTACGCGCGGGGACGTAGGTCACCGGGATGCCGTGGCTCATCTCGGCCGTGGAGCGCGCCTTGGGCACGGCGATATCGCCCGTGAGCGCCGAGCCGCCGAACGCGTCCAGGCCAATCTGCGCCACCAGGTGCCGCTCCACCCCGATGCTGGCCGCCACGCGTCTGGCCGCTTCCAGTTCGATCTTGTGGCGCTGCCCGTAGTCGAACGAGAGGGCGTAGCAGGCGTAGCCCTCGCAACGCGCCAGCGCCAGGCAGGTGGAGGAGTCCAGCCCTCCGCTCAACAGGCAAACCGCTTTCGGCATTCCGGTTTTAGTGTAACGCGGCGATGGAGCTGCGCCTCGGAGTCATTCCGAGACCTGGGTGAGCAGGATATCGGCGACCTGGGCGCGCAATATAGGAACCCGTGCCGTTGCGGAACGCCAAACCTCCGCCCAATCGATTCCGAAATAGTTGTGGACGATGATGTTCCGGAAGCCTTTGATGTCGGTCCAAGGAATCTTGGGGTGACGCCCGCGAAGTCCCTCGGAAAGATGCGCCACCGCTTCACCTATGACGGTCAACTGGTGGACCACGGCGCTCCGGAGCATGAGATTTGCTTCGAACGATTCCAGGTTCTGGGCGTACGTGAAATCGGCGATGGCATCCGCGGCCGTCACGATGTCTTCGAGGTAGAGCCGCTCACGCCGCATAGATGTGGCAGGCTTGGGAGAGGACCTCTTCTCGCAGGGCGTTCCGAAGCGCTCGCTTGGAGACCAGATCGACCTTTCGCCCCAGTAACTCGGAAAGTTCCCGCTCGGCCGCGAGGTGCTCGACCAGATCTACCTCGGCCCCAGGCAAGAACTCGACCAGTAGATCGATGTCGCTGTCGGGCCGCAGCTCGCCCCGTGCAGCCGAACCGAACAGAGCGAGTTCCTTCACTTGGTAACGCCGGCAGATCGCGGCGATCTCAGATTCGGGCAGAACCACACCGGGCGCGATGGTCATCGTACACTCCTCTTCTAGGCTGATTCGTCACTTTGAAACTCAATCAAAGCGAACTATGATATCTCGTTTTCGGCTGAACCAGTCGCCCACTCTTCGTTCCTCTATCCTAAGTCGAGCGCGGAGGATGGCGTCGCGTACCGCGCGATATTCAGAGTCGCGCTTATGCCCGGTGTATACCCATACTGGACCGTTGCGTCCCACCACTTCCATTAGCCTTTGCGAAACACGTTCTACCGCTCTCTCTATGAGTTCCCTCTGTTGCTCTTTGGCAAGCGCCAGCGATTCGGCCAGCGGCATCGGCTTTGGTCGGCTTGCAACAGCCTTCTGGTGGAGATATCTAAGTTCGTCTCCATCAATGTCCATATGACCCCGATCCACATCATGATACCGCCTTACGCCGCTCTTTCCAACCTCCGCCCGCCGGCTCGCTGGCTTCCCATGGGGCCGCAAGATCAGATACCTCCCAGGACCTCCCGGTCAGGCCAGCACCCATAGCAGGCGTACCCCTCGCGACGCGCCAGCGCCAGGCAGGTGGAGGAGTCCAGGCCCCCGCTCAACAGGCAAACCGCTTTCGGCATTCCGGTTTTAGTGTAATATGTTTCGCCCGAATGACCGCCGCGCGCCGACGGTCATCGTCTGCTGCGGTTTCCATGAAACCTGGGCGCCGCACTCTACGTCGTAATTTCGCGATAGGCTGAGGAGCGCGTCGTGCCTGGTCGGCTAGCGGCTGATGGGCGCCCGATCCCAGCGAACCCGCTTTGGCTTCGGCCGCAACCCGGTGCGGTCCTTGGCCGCTAGGGAGAACGATATGGGTTTTCGATGGCCGTTACTCACCCCTCTGCTGTTCGGATTGCTGGCCGTTTCGCTCTTTGCAGCCGGTCCCACCGGAACCATCACCGGCACAGTGATTGATCCGTCCAGGGCTGTCGTTCCGCAAGCCAAAATCACTGTGCTTGAGATGGACACCAACGCCACGCGCGATACACGAACCAATGAAGATGGCGACTACACGGTCGCTCTCCTGCCGGTGGGACGGTATCGCGTCTCGGTGGAAAAGTCTGGGTTCCACAAGAGTTTCTACAGCGATGTCACTCTGGACGTCGATCAGACCGTGCGCGTGGATTTCGTGCTCGAAATCGGTCCGGTCGCTAGTGAGGTCGAGGTCAAGGACACGCCTCCACTGGTGCAGACAGACACGTCGACCCTGGGCCAGGTGCTTAATGGACGACAGGTGCGCGAGTTGCCCTTGAACGAGCGCAATTTCCTGTCCTTCGCGCTCCTGGTCCCTGGAAGCCACTCGGCCACGGAAGGATCGCAAAACTCCACCCAGGGCGGAGCCATCAGCGTCAATGGCGCCCGCGAACAGTCGAACAACTTCCTTCTCGATGGCGTGGACAACAACGACCCCTACATCAACCAGTACGTGGCCCTGCCCTCCGTCGACGCCATTCAGGAGTTCAAGGTGCAATCCAGCGACTACTCCGCCGAGTTCGGCCGCAGCGGCGGCGCTCAGGTCAACGTCATTCTCAAGAGCGGCTCCAATGAGTTCCACGGCGGCGTCTTTGAGTTCTTCCGCAACCGGCACATGGATGCTAAGAACTTTTTCGACTTTCCCGCCTGCACTCCCGCCTCTGTCCCGGGCACCTGCGGCGGCATCCCGCGCTTCGACCGCAACCAGTTCGGCGGAACGCTCGGTGGCCCCATCCGAAAGAACAAAACCTTCTTCTTTGGCGCGTACGAGGGTCTGCGGTTGCGGCAGGCGGCCACGCAGGAATCCACGGTGCCTTCTCAAATGCAGAAAATGGAGGCCCTGGGCGCCCTCCCGGCCGCCTATATCAATCCCGCCGGCCGGGCCATATTCAACCTGTATCCCGCGGCCAACGTCGGCTCCGGCCTGGTGAACTCCAACACCTTCGTCTCGTCTCCCGTCATTCGCAATTCGGAAAACCTGACCACGGCGAAGGTGGACCATCACGCCACCGGCGGTGACGTCATCTCGGCTCACTTCACCCGCTTCGACGAGAACCGCTTCAACCCCTTCGATCCCGTCAATGCGTTTACCACCCTCCCCGGCTATGGCAGTTACACCCTCAACAACGGCCAGAACGCCGGCCTGGCTTGGACCCACGTGTTCACCCCCAGCGCGACCAACGAGTTCCGCCTCGGATTCAATCGCATGCGCGCCGGCGCCTTTCAGCAGCATTACGGCACGGACGTCAGCAGCCAGTTGGGCTTTCCCGATGTGCTGACCAATCCGGTGGATGTGGGGGTCCCCAACGTCAGCTTGCCCCCCTTCGAAGGCATCGGCGAGCCGGTCAATTACCCGCAGGATCGCCACGACACCACCGCCGATCTGTCCGACAACCTGTCCTGGATCTGGGGCCGCCACCAGTTCAAGTTCGGAGCGGATCTCCGCAAGATCCAGGTCAATAACTATCTCGATTTCGTCGCGCGCGGCGAGTGGCTCTTCAATCAGTCGGGACAGGATCCGGTGACGGCCCTGGTGCAGTTGCTCTCCGGTGTACCGGACTACGCGGTCGCGGTGCGGGGCGACACCTTCAATAGCCTCCGCAGCACCGGTTCGAATGTCTACATCCAGGACGACATCCATGTCGTGCCGCGCTTTCTGTTGAACGTCGGCTTGCGCTACGAGTACAACGGCCCGCCCGTGGAGACGCACAATCGCTTCAGCGTCCCCAATCTCAGCCCTGCTTCCGCCACCTGTTCGCCGGCGCCCGGCTGCCAGTTCATCCAGGCCGGAACCGGCGGGATTCCCCAGGCTACGTACAGCCCGGCGTACACCGATGTCGCCCCACGCATCGGAATCGCCTGGCGGCCGCTGCAGTCGCAGCGTTGGGTGGTTCGCTCGGCCTACGGCATCTTCTATGACGTCGGCATCTTCAATATCAGTATCTTCCCCCGCGCCAACCCACCGTTCTACGATCTCTCCGCCTATATCAACAACCCCAGCAACCCCTTTGTGATTCAGAACATCCTCACCCAGCCGGGCCTCGCGATCGTCCAGCCCAACCGCATCGCTCCCGACTTCCGCGATGGCTACGTTCAGCAGTGGAATGTCGATCTGCAGTATGAGCTGGGGCCTAACTGGATGCTCGACATGGCTTACGTCGGTTCCCACGGCACGCATCTGGCCGATGTTCGCGACCTGAACCAGGCGAACCCATCGACCGGCCTTTCCCCTTACCCCCAGTTCTCCTCGCTGCTGTACGTGCAATCGGGATCCTCGAGTTCGTACAACTCCATGCAGTTCCGCTCGGAGAAGCGTGTCGGCCAGGACCTCGCTTTCCTGGTTTCCTACACCTGGTCCAAATCCATTGACGATGTCTCGTCCGTGTTTGCCGGCAGCGTCGGCTCCGGCCTTCCCCAGAATTCGAACGACCTGAACGCGGAGCGGGCGGTATCCGACTTCGACGCCCGGCACCGTCTGGCCATCAGCGCGGTCTACGATCTGCCCTTCGGCAAGTTGTGGGCGCACGGTGCGGGGTGGCGCAAAGCGCTCCTCGACCACTGGCAGATGGCCGGCATTCTCACCGCCCAGTCGGGTTCCCCCTTCACTGTGAACCTGGCCGCCGCGCAGACCGGCTCCGCCATCGCCGCGTTCGGCAACCCGGCCCGGCCCGATCTGATCGCCAACCCCTTCCAGGCAGGCCCGGTGATGGCCAATCCCGACCCTGCCTGCCATGCCGCCATCTCGCAGGGCGGATTGGCCGCTGATGCCGTCCACCAGCCGGGGAGCTGGTTCAACGCCTGCGCTTTCGCCGAGCCCGCCCTCACCCAGTTTGGCCTTCCCCTCTTTGGCACTGCCGGCCGCAACATTCTCACCGGCCCGGCTTTCTCAAACTTGGATTTCTCGTTGTCCAGGACCATCCCGTTGCGGACCGAGAACCATCGCCTCCAGATTCGCAGCGAGTTCTTCAACCTGACGAACCATCCCAATCTCGACATCCCGAATCACATTCTCGGATCGCCGACCTTTGGGCAGGTGCTTTCGGCCAATGCCTATGGCAATAAGCCGCCGCGGCAGATCCAGTTGGGCCTCAAATACATCTTCTGACGTCTACCGGTACGCGACAAAGAACAGCCGCTGGAACGGAAAGAGCACACGCCCGTCAGGCTGGCGTGGATATGCCGCAATGTACCGGTTCAGCACCTTCCGCTCGAAGTCGCGCCGCTCCTCATGGCCGGCCAGCGCTTCGAGGAAGGGCCGTAGGCCGGTGGCGCGATACCAGTCGAGCAGCGCTTCGGGTCCCGCCACGACGTGGTAGTAGGTGGTCTCCCACAAGTCTATGCGGGAGGCCAGCGGCTGCAGCGCGTCGTAATAATAGGCCGCCGGTCGATGGGTAAACATCGCGCGCGCCGCTTCCAGGCGGTCGCGCCAGGCGGGCTTCCGGGATACGTTACGGATTTCGCGGTGAACCGGCGATTCGTAGTGGGCCGCGGCGGGCAACTGCGCCGCCAGCGCTCCTCCCGGCACTACCTGCGCCATCAAGCGGCGGCACATCCGCTGGTGATCCGGAATCCACTGCAGTAGGGCGTTGGCGAATACCAGGTCGCACGGCTCCGGAGCGTTCCACCGGGCGGCGTCGGCAACCTCCCAGGCGCCCGCGGGATACGCCTGGCGTGCGGCCTCGATCATTTCCACGGAGCTGTCCAGCCCGGTAATCGATGCGCCCGGCCAGCGCCGCCGAAGCGCCTCGGTGCTGTTTCCCGGGCCGCACCCCAGGTCGATAATACGCCGCGGATCGGCAAGTGCGATGCGCTGAATCAGGTCGATAGACGGCTGTGTTCGCTCGGTCGAGAATTTCAGGTATAACCCGGCGTCCCATTGCGGCATGTGTAATGATAGTCCTGCGCGTACCCCAAGTGCGAATCCGATTCCTCACTTCCACACCGCTCGATATCCGGCGCGGCAGCGGCACTTACGTCGGGATCCACGTCCTGGCAAAAGCGCTCAACAGCCTGGGCCACGCCGTCGAGTTCTCTACCCCGCGCGTCCGGCTGCCCGTGTATACTTTCGAGCGTCTCTGGTTCAACCGGTGGCTTAGTCCCGCGCCGGACTTCGATCTCACCGTCGGCTTCGATATGGATGGCTACCGGATCGCTCGCAGCCCGTCCCACGTTGCCTCCCTGAAGGGCGTCATTGCCGACGAGGTCCGCTTCGAATCCGGGCTGACTCGCCTTACTATGTCGGTACAGGCGCGCTGCGAGCGTTTGCACGTGGAGCGCGCGGCCCGCATCCTGGTGACCAGCCGCTACTCCGGCGAACGCGCCCAGGAATTCTACGGGCTGCGCCAGTT
>JBAWDI010000606.1:0-3355 GCA_049590695.1 Bryobacteraceae bacterium | reverse complement strand
GAGGAACTCGACGGGGTGGATGAGCTGATAGGCGGGGACGTGAAACAGCGGTTCGTCGCCGAGGAGGAGGTGGAGCACGATCCAGGAGGTGGCGGAGCTCAGCACGATGGAACCCAGCACCGGCGCGTGGAGGTCGCCCATGACCTCCTCGAGCGTGAACAGGACGGCGGCCACGGGCGTGTTGAAGGCCGCCGCCAGGGCCGCGGAAGCGCCGATGGGCACCAGCGCGCGGATCCGCTCCGGTCCCAGTCCCAGCCGCCGGCCGAAGACCGAGGCCAGACCGGATCCAACTTGTACCGACGGGCCTTCGCGGCCGAGCGCGATGCCGGATGCCAGCGAGACCGAACAGCAGAAGAATTTCCCGACCACCGTCCGAAAAGTGATGAAGCCGTCGCGCAGGAATAAAGCGGCTTTGGCTTGCGGGATTCCGCTGCCGCGAGCGTTGGGGAAATAGCGGGAGAGCAGATACCCGGTGAAGAGAGCGCCGGCGACCGGGATGGCCAGCCGCCGCCAAGCCGCGCCGCCCGCCGGGTACATCCGGGAACCGAGACTCTCGGTGACGTAGATGAAGGCCGCGACCACCAAGCCGACCACGGCCCCGATAATCAGGGTCAGGACGAGGAGGACCTTATCTTCGTGCTGGTGCAACCATTCGGCGTCCGACCAGTTCTTGAGGCGGCGTTTCCAGGCTGAGTTTGACTGGGGCGAGCTCATCTCCGCATAGATTTCCAGAGCTTACCGTTCAGGTTAACAAAGACGGGGCGCGATGCGAAGCGGCGTGCGCCGCCGGAGCAGCTCGCGCCGCACGGATATGCCGACGATATGGTAACGATCCCGGCCGCGGCCCCGTCTTCGAGTTTGGAGGAAATCATAGATGCAGAGAATGAGAAACGCCGCAGCGGCAGTGGCGATGCTGGCGGTGCTTGCAGCCGCTTCTGCTTTTGGCCAGGCGCCCCCGTCGTTCGGTTCGGCACAGTTAGACCAACTGGTGGCGCGCATCGCGCTGTATCCGGACCCGCTGCTGGCGCAAATCCTGGCCGCGGCGACCTACCCCAACGATATCCCCGCGGCCGCCCAGTGGGCGGATGAGCACCATTACCTGACCGGGCAGGCGCTGGCCAACGCCATCACCGAGGACCAACTGCCTTGGGATCCCAGCGTGCAAGCGCTGCTCCCATTTCCGTCGGTGCTGGACATGATGAACTCGGACATGAACTGGACCGCCCAGCTCGGAAACGCGTTTCTGGCCCAGCCACAGGACGTGATGGACACGGTCGAGCGGCAGCGCGGCATCGCACAACGCTTCGGCTACCTGACGAGCAACGGGCAGATCGTGGTGAGCGGCGGGCCCTACATTACCATCATGCCCGTGAATCCGGGCTACATTGTGGTTCCCTACTACGACCCGGCGGTGGTCTTCTTCGCGCCACGGCCGGGATTCGCGGCCGGCGGCGCGATCCGCTTCGGGTTCGGCGTGAACATCGGCGGGTTCTTCGCGCCGTGGGGCTGGGTAGCGGGAGGAATCCGCTTCGACTGGGGCGCGCACACCGTATTCTTGAACAATGCACGCTGGGGCAGGACCTGGGTCAACCGGAGCGCCTACGTTCATCCCTACCCCGCGATCCGGCGGTTCGCGCGGGGTTCGGTGCGCCCCCCCGAGGCGCATACGCTCCATCCCCGCTCGGAAGCGGAGCGAAGTGCATCGCGGCAAGGCAGGCCCATGCCTCGCGAAACGCACCGGGACGAGCGCCGCTAGGCATGGGTTCGGTCAATCGACAGATGGCGCGATGCTGAGCATTCAGAAAATTCTTGTTCCGATTGTGTTCACGGATACTTCCCGGCAGGTAGTGCACCAGGCCGCCTGGTTGGCGCGCCGCTTTCATGCGGAAATGATCCTGCTGCACGTGGTGCCGCCTCTCAGCTATCCCGCCGGCGCGCTGGAGAACGGGGACGAGATCACGGCGCGGGATTTGCACGCGCACATCGTCCAGCGGGCCGAGCGAGATCTGGATGGGGCGCTGCGGCCGGAGCTGGATGGGATTGCGGTCACACGCGTGCTGCTCAGAGGCGACCCCGCCCGCGAAATCGTGAAGACGGCTCGCGAGCTGAACGTCGATCTGATCGCGATGTCGACCCATGGCCATGGGGGTGTTCTACCGCTTTCTGCTGGACTCGGTGACAGCCAAGGTACTGCACGAAAGCCATTGCCCAGTCTGGACGGGCGCTCACCTGGAAGAGACGCTCGTCGGCATCGCCATCAAAGAGATCGCCCAGCTTCAGCGGGAGGTGGGCACGCAGGCCGATGTCATCATCGATAGCGGCAATGTTCCGGAGCTGTTGAACCGGGCGGCGGAGCGGGCGAAGGCCGATGTGCTGGTCCTGGGACACAGCCCTGGGCGAAGCCATCTGGGGGACAACGGCGAAGGCTATGGGATCATACGGGAATCGCACGTCCCGGTTCTGAGCGTGTGAGGAGGATCGAAGCTAAATCCGTTCCCGGGCTCGCTGCAGATTCACGCGGCGATCGGCCCAGGAAATGGACTTTACCCAGCCAGTGGGAACCAGCACGGAGCGGCTGTAAAGCCAGTCTCCGGCTTTCACATCCAGGTAGCCGAGATGCCAGGAGGCGTCGTCCAGGATGAAGCCCTCCAGACGTCCGATTTCGCTGTCCGTGGCCCACACTTCGTAACCCGCCACGTCCCAGGCACTGCGGAGATGCGAGTCCCCCTTGGTGTGCACCGGGTATTTCCTGCCGGACGGAGCTGAAGACGGACCACCAAACTCTATGTCCGCCCAATAGACCGGCCAGCCAAAGTACTCCTGCATGGCGATTTCCTGCTGGCGTGAAACCGGTCTTTCCGCATCGACATCGGGACAATGGCGGACCTGCTCCTTGGTCAAGTGGACGTGGAAAGTTTTCTTCGCCCAATCGGGCTGCTCCACCGCCGTGATCGCAATAACGGCATCCCGCCGCGCAAGCCAGCTTCCCACGTCAACCACCAGATAGCGAATGGTCCATGACTGGCCGTCGAAGAGAAAGTTGCGGACACGTCCCATCTCGCCGTCTGTTGCAATCACGGAAGATCCAGTCAAGGTTTCCAGGTGGTGAAGCATGTTCCCTCCCGCGGGTCGAAGGTCCAGGATAACCGATTCTGCTAGTGTAGTGCGGCGCAAGAAATGCGCCTTATCCACTCCGGACAGACGACCCGTGGAGCGGCCTTTCAGGTTGCCACGTCGGCGTCCGTGCCGACGTTCTTCGGGGAATGCCGGTAGGAATACCGGCATGGCAGGCGAAACGCCTGCTCCACGGCGCGTTGGATCAGGTGCATCATTTGCGCCGCGGACCGCTAGCTTG
>JBAWDI010000605.1:0-2715 GCA_049590695.1 Bryobacteraceae bacterium | reverse complement strand
GTCCGGTGGCGGTCAGGGTGTAAGTGGTCGAATCGTTGGGCTGCACCCGCTGGCTACCCGTACTCCGCACCGTGCCAATACCCTGATTGATCGAGATGTTCGTCGTATCGCCCGTCACTTCCCACCGCAGCGTGGAAGACTCGCCGCGCTGAATGGAAGACGGCTCGGCCGCAAATTGCGCAACCACAGGCGCCTTCGGCGGCGGCGGTGGCGGTGGCGGCGGCGGTTGAACCACTGGCGGTGGTGGCGGTGGTGGCACCTTCTTCTTGCAAGCTGTCCCGAACACCACCAAGCTAAGCGCCATGCAGATGATCGTGATCTTTCGTTTGCTGAACATGAACCTCGCCTCCTGAATCCTTAAGTTACTTGCCCCATACCGGGGTCTCGTTACTGCCCTGCGTGGTCAGTTGTTGCACCTGCGTTCCATCAGCCAGCATAGACCAGATCTGGTGCGATTCGGAGCGCGTCGACATGAAAACCAGATGGCGGCCGTCCGGCGCCCAACTGGGGTTCTCGTTACGTCCCTCCCCATGCGTCAACTGCATGGGCTGCTTGCGCGATGCAACGTCCATGATGAATATGTTGAAGGCTCCCTGGGCGTACCCTCGTGTCCACGCGTACGCGATGATCTGCCCATCGGGATGCCAGCACGGATTGGAAGCCTCGCCCTCACCGGGCGTGAGGCGTTCAATATCGCTCCCATCCATATTCATCCTGTAAATCTGCTGCGGGCCGGACCGTCCGGATACGAACACAATCTCGTTTCCGGTCTTGGGATTCACTTTAGGTTCGACATCAATGAAGCTCGAAGTCGTGATCGACCGCAACCCGCTCCCGTCCAAATTCGCGATGTAGATCCGGCAGCACCGGTCGTTCGGCGCCGACGAGGCATACACCATCTGCTTACCATCGGGCGTGAACCCAGGCGTCTCATTTACCGATGCGCGCTGGTTATAGAACCGCAAGTCCCGCACCGGATCCACCGAAAAGATAAATATAGCAGGATTGATGCGCGCGTAGCTAGTGAACGCTATTTTCGAGCCGTCCGGAGAGACCGCCGGCTGAATCGAAGTGGAGTTGAATCGCGTGATCTGCCGCTGGTTCTTCCCGTCCGGGTCCATCACCCAGATCTCTTTGTGCCCGGTGCGGTTGGAGACAAAATAAACATGCGTGCCGAACAGCGTCTGGCCGCCGAACCGCGCAATGATGTCGGCGGCGAACTCGTGGGCCACTTTCCGCGCGCCGGCTTCATCCACCGAACCCAGGTAGGTATTGCCGACCACCTGCGCGTTGGCTGCGGTGCCACGGCTCAAATCGAACAGCCAGCCGCGCAGCACCAATACGCCGTTCTGCACGGCCGTGTACCCGAATGCCAGGTAGTTGGCCGAAGCTGGCGGCCCGGACCAGTCCGACATCCACAGCCCGCCACCGGTTTGTGGTTGGGTAATCTGCTGGCGGCCTCGCGCGGGCGGCCTCGCGACCACTGGCGGCGGCTCGCGGAAGTCGGAGGGTTGCTGCGGGACGGCAGTCGGGTACATGGTCTTGGGGACCATTTTGAAAAGCCCCGCGCCATCCACATCCGCCCACAGCGTCTGGTTGAACGCGCCCATGAAATTCTGGGCATCCCCGGTGCCGCGGAAATCCGGGATGGCCATGGCCGGACGCTCACCCTGGCGCAGCGTGATGATGACGTCCTGGGCCATTGCGCCCAGCCACGCTCCAACCAGTGCAGTTGCCAGCCAGACGAGTCTTCTCATGTCAACGCCTCAATTCAAACCGGAACTCGATTTCCACTTCGTTGCGTGGGAACTGCGGAGGAAGCGGCTGAAACGGCGCTGCGTCCAGGATCGCCCGCTGCGCCGAAAAATCCAGCGCCTGATTTCCGCTCCGCTGGGTGATTCTCACGGATCCCGGGGCCACCGATCCGTCGCGCCGGATGGTGAATGTCACCCACACCGGGGGCGCCGAGCGCAGGCGCGGGTCCAGATCGCTGGTCCTCCAGTTGCGCGCCACCTGGTCGCGCAACAGGTTGACGTACCATCCGAACTGAGTGCCGAACGGCGAACTGGTCCCGATTCCCACGCCGCCCCCGCCCGTCATCCCGTACATGGGCGAGACCACGGCCTGTCCCGCGCTGCTGTACACCTGGTTGGGGAGGTCCTGCTGCTGTTCGCGAAACCTGTTGGGCGCCGAGGCGGCCCGCGACACCTTCTTGGTGGCATTGCGGCTCTTGATGGCAATGGCGTTCGGTTCCGGCGCCTCCACCTTGCGCTGAGCCTTGGCCTTGGGCGGCGGTGTGGGGACCACCGATTCCGTGTCGTTGGCCACCGGATTGATCGGCCCGCTGCGGCCCGGCAGGGGGATGCGCGGCACCACGTTGACCGCCACCGAGCCCATCCCGCCGCCGTTGATGTCACCCCACTGCACGGGCACGTGGCGCCCGATCCACGCGGACAGCAGCACCGCGGCCCCCACCGAAAGATGCAGAGCCACCGAACCCGCCAGCGGTTTCCCTAGCGGTTCCGGCTGGTCCAGGATATCGATGTGCGGCGCCATCACTTTCGTCCCTTGGCCGCCGAATCCTCCGGCTGCGACACCATGTTCACCTGGAAGCCAGCTTGGCCGAGCATGGCCATTACCTGCGCGATGGGGTCCCAGATGGTCTCTTTATCGGCGCGCACGTAAATCGCTTTGGCCTTCCCGAAACGCTGCTGG
>JBAWDI010000604.1:0-9642 GCA_049590695.1 Bryobacteraceae bacterium | reverse complement strand
CCGTGCTGGCCCGGGCGTTGGTCGGCTCGCCCTCGGTCCTGCTGGCCGATGAACCCTCGGGGAACCTGGACTTCCGGACCGGGGAGATGATCTTCGAGCTCCTCGAGGGCCTTCACCGCTCCCATCGGCTGACGTCGGTCCTGGTCACCCACAACCTGTCGTTCGCGCGGCGTTGCGACCGCGTCTTGAGCCTGGAAAAAGGCGGCCTGGCGCCGCTCGCACCCGCGCCGCTGGTACCAATAAACTCGCATCCCGCCAGCGAGCCGGAGTATCTTTAAGTTTAGGGGGCCACATTCTATGTTCGAGCGATACACGGAGAAGGCGCGAAGGGTGATCTTCTTCGCGCGCTACGAGGCGAGCCAGTTCGGCAGTCCCTATATCGAGACCGAACACCTGCTCCTCGGCCTCCTGCGGGAGGACAAGGCGCTGGCCAACCGCTTCCTGCGTTCGCACGCGGCCGTGGAGTCCATCCGCAAGCAGATCGAGGGACACACCACCATCCGCGAAAAAGGCTCCACCGCGGTGGATCTCCCGCTCAGCCACGAGTGCAAGCGCGTGCTGGCGTACGGCGCCGAGGAGGCCGAGCGGCTGAGCCACAAGCACATCGGCACCGAGCACCTGCTGCTCGGCCTGCTGCGCGAGGAGAAGTGTTTCGCCGCGGAGATTCTGCACGAGCGCGGCCTGCGCCTCACCACCATCCGGGAAGAGCTGGCGCGGTCGCAGAGCGAGAAAGTGGCGTCCGCGCGGCCCAAGGAAAGCTCGCTGCTGTCCGAATTCAGCCGCGACCTCACCCAGGCCGCCATGGACAACACGCTCGACCCGCTGGTGGGACGCGACTACGAGCTGGAGCGCGTGGTGCAGATCCTGTGCCGCCGCACCAAGAACAACCCGGTGCTGATCGGCGAGCCGGGCGTCGGCAAGACCGCCATCGTCGAGGGCCTGGCGCAGCGCATCGCCGAAGGCGACGTGCCCTCCTTCCTGGCCGACAAGCGCATCCTGGCGCTGGACCTCTCGCTGATCGTCGCCGGCACCAAATACCGCGGCCAATTCGAAGAGCGGCTCAAGACCATCATGAAGGAGCTGATGGAGAACCAGAATGCCATCATCTTCATCGATGAGCTGCACACGCTGGTGGGCGCCGGCTCGGCCGAAGGCTCGCTGGACGCCGCCAACATTTTGAAGCCAGCGCTTTCGCGCGGCGAAATCCAGTGCATCGGCGCCACTACCCCGGCCGAGTTCCGCAAGTCCATTGAAAAGGACCGGTCGCTCGAGCGCCGCTTCCAGGCCGTCAAGGTCCCGCCGCCGAACGAGGCCGATGCGGTGAAGATCCTGTTCGGAATCAAGGACCGCTACGAAAAGTTCCACGCCGTGGCTTACACCGACGATGCCATCGAAACCGCCGTCTACACTTCCAGCCGTTACATTCCCGACCGCTACCTGCCGGACAAGGCCATCGACCTCATCGACGAGGCCGGCGCGCGCGTGAAGCTGCGCCAGACCACCCTGCCGGCCGACCTGGCCGATATCCAGAAGCGCATCAAGTTCATCGTGCACCGCATGGAAAACGCCATCGCCAACCACGAGTTCGAGAAGGCCCGCTTCTACTCCGACGAGGAGCGCAAGGAGCGTGAAAACATGCGCCTGCTCCGCGAAAAGTACAACCTCGACGATTCCTCCACCGGCTGCGTCACCAAGGACGATATCGAAGACGTGGTGTCACGATGGACGGGCGTGCCCATGACCTCCATCAAGGAGGAAGAGATCGCTAAGCTGCTGCGCATCGAGGAAGAGCTGCACAAGCGCATCATCAGCCAGGAGAAGCCCATTTCCGCGCTGGCCCGCGCCATCCGCCGCTCCCGCGCCGGGTTGAAATCGAGCGCCCGCCCGGCCGGTTCGTTCCTCTTCCTGGGCCCCACCGGCGTGGGCAAAACGGAAGTGGCACGCGCCCTGGCCGCGTTCCTGTTCGGCAGCGAAAAGAGCCTGGTGCGCTTCGACATGTCCGAGTACATGGAGAAGCACTCGGTTTCGAAGCTCATCGGCTCGCCTCCAGGCTACGTGGGCTACGAAGAGGGCGGCCAGCTCACCGAGCGCGTCAAGCGCAACCCCTACTCCATCATCCTGCTGGATGAAATCGAGAAGGCCCACCCGGACATTTACAACATTCTGTTGCAGGTGTTCGAGGACGGCCAGTTGACCGACGGTTTGGGCAACCAGGTGGATTTCAAGAACACCATCATCATCATGACCTCCAACCTGGGCGCCCGCTATTTGGAGAAGCGCGGCAACCTGGGCTTCTCGGCGCCGCAGGGCGAAGGCGTCCCCTCCAAGGCCGAGGACATGGTGCGCGCCGAGGTGAAGAAGGCGTTCAATCCCGAGTTTTTGAACCGCCTCGACGAAGTGATTCTGTTCACCTCTCTGACGGATGACGACCTGATCAAGATCATCGACCTGATGGTGGAGCAGATCAATGGCAACCTGGTGGCCAAGCAGGTGAAGATCCGTCTGGCGCCCGACGCTTCCAAGTACATCCTGGAGAAGACCTGCGGCGACCGCAGCTACGGCGCCCGGCCGCTGCGCCGCGCGTTGCAGAAATACATCGAGGACCCGCTCTCGGATTCGCTGATCCAGGGCACGCTGCCCCGGCCCTCGGAGCTGGAGGTCTACCTCGGCGACACCGGCATCTACTACCGCCAACTGAGCGGGGAAGCCGAAGCCGCGGTGGTTACGGCGGGGGGACCGGCGGAGCCGCCGGTCGGGACGCTGCTGTACACGTTCTGAGCGAGCGGCGCCAGGGTCCGGAATAGTGCGGCGCAAGAAATGCGCCCTATCCACTCCCGATCCGTGGAGCGACCTTTTAGGTTGCCACGTCGGCGTCCGTGCCGACGTTCTTCGGGGAATGCCGGTAGGAATACCGGCATGGCAGGTGAAACGCCTGCTCCACGGCGCGTTGGATAAGGTGCATCACTTGCGCCGCAGACCGCTAGTTTTTGGTCGCCTGCCATGTCACTGAGCCGGTCGCGTAGCAGCCCGGCTGCTGAATGATCAATGCCCAGTTCAGGGTCCCACTGGCCTGTGTCGCCGACTGGAACGTTCCGGAAATCGAGTCGGCAGAGAAGGAACTTTCCGTTATGGAGGAGGACGTGTACACCGTCGTGGTGGATCCGGTAGGACAATTCGATCCGAGGTTCGGATAGTTGACACCATAGGAGTAGACTGTGAGGGCGTTGTTTGCGATTGTCATGGAAAACTGCTTGCCCTGAGAAGTCGATCCGCTCCATTGTCCGTCATAGGGTCCCGGTCCTGTTTGGACAGTAAAGGCCACTGCGTTGGAAGTGCCGGCCGGGGACGAGACGGAGACGGTTCGCGATCCGGCGGTCGCGCTGGCGGCGATGGTCACCGTGGCGGTGACCTGCGTTGCGGTCGCATTCACGTTGCTCACCGTGATACCGGCGGACGGGGAGAACTGCACCGCCGTCACGCCGGAGAGGTTGGCGCCGCTAATCACCAGGGCCACGGCAGTTCCCACCTGCCCGCTCGCAGGATTCACGGATGTAATCTGTGGCGCCGGGGTAGGGGAACCCTCAATGGTAATCAAGACTCCCGTCTGCGTCTGAACTCCTCCGATCTGAGCCACCACGGCCGCGTCCCCGCTCGGAACGTTCGGCACCCTCACGTTAAACTGGTAAAGCCCCGCCCCAACCAGGCCAGCGTAGTCCACGGGCGCCGTCACGCCTCCGATGGTGACCTGGACGGAATTCGCCAGAAGGGCCGGCGTGGTGACCAGTTGAGCCGAAGAAAGCGGCGGATTTGCGGGGCCGAAGCCCGTCCCGTAGATTAAGATGGTTTCGCCCGGCTTGGCGGGTTGACTTGTCGCGCCGGCGAGCAAACCAGGTTTGCCCACGTAACTGTAATCCGCGTGCTGTGCCGCCGCGTAAGTGCCACCCATCGTGAAGAACGCCGGCGCGAATTGCTGTTTCTGCGCCGTGAAGATGTTGCTGCTGCCCTGTGCCGTGGTCACCTGGACCTGGACCGCGCCGACCGTCGCATCGTCCGGAGCCAGTACGTTGATCTGCGTGGGGCTGATGTACTCGACGTAAGCGGGCAGGCCGTTGATCGTAACCGATACCCCGCTCAAAGCAGTTGGCAGCAGCCCGTTTACGAAATCGCTGTCTTGCCACAATCGCGTGGTCTGGGAGAGGTTCGCACCAAAGACGGAAACCCAGGTGGCGGATGCAAAACCGTTCTGAAAGCTCGCGCCGTTAGTCACGGAGGTGATGTTCACAATAGGCGTCAGCTTCCGGATCTTATTGTTGCCGAAGTCCGCGATGAAGAGGTTGCCGGCGTTGTCCACGATGACGCCAGGAGGAGAGGAGATTCCCGCCGAGGTCGCAGGCCCACCGTCTCCACCAGAACTGGAAGTGCGATTGCCGGCCACGGTGCTGATCGTGCCGTCGGGGGTCACCTTCCGGATGAGGTTGTTGCCTGCGTCCGCAATGAAAAGGTTGCCGGCCGCGTCCACAGCGACGCCGCTGGGCGCGTTCAGCGCGGCCGATGTCGCGGGCCCACCGTCTCCACTGAAACCTTGATTCCCATTGCCGGCCACCCTGCTCATCATGCCCGCGGGCGTCACCTTCCGGATGAAGTTGTTGCCCCGGTCCGCAATGAAGATATCGCCCGCCCCGTCCACCGCGACGCCCGTAGGAAAGTTCAACCCCGCCGAGGTCGCGGGCCCATCGTTGTAGCCGGGGGAACCATTGCCGGCCACCGTGCTGATGATCCCCGCGGGCGTCACCTTCCGGATGCGATAGCCGGTGAGCTCCGCAATGAAGAGGTTGCCCGCACTGTCCACAGCGACGCCAATGGGCAGCCACAGCTCCGCCGAAGTAGCCGGAATACTGTCTCCATTGTAGCCTTCGGTCCCATTGCCGGCGACGGTGCTGATGGTGCCTCCGGGCGTCACCTTCCGGATCCGGTTGTTCATATAGTCCGCAATGAAGAGGTTGCCGGCATTGTCCACGGCGACACCCGAGGGATGCGACAGCCGTGCCGCAATCGCGGGCCCAAGGTCTCCACCGAAGCCGTCATCCCCAGTGCCGGCTACTGTGCTGATGGTGCCCGCGGGCGTCACCTTCCGGACGCGGTTGTTGTAGTAGTCCGCAATGAAGAGGTTGCCCGCACTGTCCATGGCGACTCCCTCGGGCCCGTTCAACTCCGCCGAGGCCGCGAGCCCATTGTCTCCAGTGGAACCGGCAATGCCATTACCGGCCACTGTGCCGATCGTGTAACCCGACGCGGTGGGCGTGGACTGCGTGACCGTGACGGTCACCGACGCCGCCGAGGCGGAATGAGTGGCGTCCCCGCTATAGGACGCGGTTATGCTGTTGCTGCCCACGCCAAGCCGGCTCCCATTAACGACCAGCGTCGCCTGCGCGGTCCCTCCGGTTGCCGTCAGCGTTGGCGAGCCCAGTACCGTGCTGCCCAGACCAAAGGCCACGGTGCCCGTGGGCGTTCCGCTGCTGGCCGTGACAGTCGCGGTCAAAGTGGTGGATGCCGTCGTGGCAATGGTGCTCGGACTGGCTGTCACGGCCGTCGTTGTAGAAATCAGGACCTGAGTCGCGATGTTAGTGACATCACTGGCCGTGGCGGAGCCGGAGCCGCCGCCGGAAACGGTTACCTGGTTGGTGACCTGCGATGGCGCGTTCGACGCCACGTTCACCGTCACGGTGATCGCCGGGTAGCTGGAACTGGAGCTCAGAACGTCACTGCGAGTGCACGTGCTGCCCACACAACTCCATCCGGAGCCGGCCATTGAAACTAGCGTCAGCCCGGTGGGCGGGTTCTCAGTAACAGTGACAGCGCCATTGGTCGACCCTGCCGAGGCGCCGTTGGAGACCCTCACTGTGTATGTGGCACTTGTCTGCCCCTGGGCGAAGTTCCCTGTATGGGATTTGCCGATGCTCAAAACGGGCGGCACAACAACACCAATGACAGTGACATCACTGGCCGTGGATGAGCCGGAGCCGCCGCCCGAAACGGTTACCTGGTTGGTGACCTGCGATGGCGCATTCGACGCCACGTTCACCGTCACCGTGATCGCCGGGTAGCTGGAACCGGGGCTCAGAACATCACTGCGAGTGCACGTGCTGCCCGTGCAACTCCATCCGGAGCCAGCCATTGAAACAACCGTAAGCCCGGTGGGTGGGTTCTCAGTCACAGTGACAGCTCCACTGGTCGGCCCTGCCGAGGCGCCATTGGAAACCGTCACCGTGTATCAGGCACTGGTCTGCCCCTGGGCGAAGTTCCCTGTGTGGGATTTGCCGATGCTGAAAAGGGGCGGATTCGGAGGCTGAGGCGAAGGCCAGTTGTTGACCAGGTTCGCGGCGTTGAACGAGCCGAGGCCCGTGGCGAGGTCATAGCCAGCTCCGGCCGCGTAAGCCGGAACCAGAGAAGTGCTGGAAGTCGAAAGAAGCCCATACGAGTCGGAAGGGTTGCTGGCGTAACAGTTCAGAAGTCCCTTCACGCAAGGGACGTCGATATTGCCCGCAGTCACATCGTAGAAGACGCAAGAGTTGCTCGATGCCTGCGGCGAGGACGCGTTACACGCCTGCAGGTTGGCCGAGTTCGGGCTGCTCGAGCTGCCATATTCGGCCGCAGCGAGCTGGTAGAGCGCGGGATTTGCCAGCCCCTGGCGGGAGCCAATCTTCTGGTTGACTAACGCCATGATGCCGGAGAAGGCGGGAGCGCCAAAAGAGGTGCCTCCACCGCCCGTTGCCACCAGTCCGCCGGGACCCGATGGGTTGCATGGGCCACCGTTGTCCGCCTGGCACACCGGATAGTAATGCAGCCACATTCCATCCCCCGCAAAGAGCGACACGTCAGGCAGGTCGCGATGGCCATCCGAGGGGATTCCACCCACACCGCTCTGCCAGGAGGGCTTGGAATACAGGCTGCTGGCCCCGCCGCCGCCACCCGCCACGGTGAGCAGGGGGACTTGCTTCATGTAAGAACTGTTGTTGCACAAGGCCTCCGCGGTGAAAACTCCCGCGTCCGGCCCGAAAAAAGAGACCACTTGGGGGCTGGCGCAACTGTCGTTCCAGGCCATTTCGGGAACATACGATTTGGCCGATTCGAGCGTACCTGGGGTGTTAGTGGAATTCCAATATGAGCTTGAGGTTTGGCTGGAAAGGTCGCTGAAATCGGTGCCGCCAACGGCAACGTTATAAGGAGTCGAAGCGATGCCGTTCACTTGCAGGCCAAACAGAGCGGCACTGCCGTTTTGATCGCAGCCTGCCGAACCACCGTCCCCGGAGGCAACCACCACGGTGATCCCTTCCGCCGCGGCCTGCTGCCACAAGCTGTTGTAGAACTGGCTCGTCGCCGTGGTCATCAACATCTCACATTTTCCGTAACTGAAATTCAACACCGGAGCCAGATTATTCGTGACGATGTACTGTGCCGAGAGAGCGCTGCCGTCGGTAGCCGTTGTCGACTTCGAAACCACCAGGTTGATGGCCGCTCCCTTAGCGATGGCGCCTGCCCATTCGACGTCGGAAACGTTCTCAAATTCATCGTCAACGTTGGCAGCGCCTGGGTCGGCGCCGTTCAATGTGATGGTGGGATCTTGGGCTGGGAGGCCGAACACGGAGCGAAAGTTGCGCACATCCTGAAGCGCGATGTTGCTCCGGCCAGCGACTGCAATGCGCTGCCCAGTGCCATCCAGGCCCTCGTTCCAAAGCGGCAGCAGGTTGTAGAGGGTGGCAAAATCGTATGGTCCCACCAGTCCCTCTATCATCCCGCTGACCATAAGCGTGTACTCCGGCGCGAGGCCGGCAGGCTCCCATGCACCGTCTCCGGGTGTTTTCCGAAATGCGCCAGCGCGGTGGTGCATGGCCTTCGTGGGGAAGTTGTGGAGCGACACAATTCCGGCAACGACCGGGGAAAGAGCCGCTGGAATTTGCGGGTCCTGCGCGTTCGCCCAGTGTTGTTCACCGTTTACGAAGTAGCTGTGGATCTGGGTGTGCAATGCACGCTCCACTTGCGCGGCGGTGCCGGAGAACTCCACAACGTTACGGCCATTCGCAACGCCATCCACGCGAAATCCCTGTGACTTCAGCCAGCCTGTAATTCTGTCCGTGTCTTCCAGTGCGGGGCCGAACTGCTCGCCAAACTGTTCCGGCGTCAGCCCATGGTGGTAGTTGACCGAGGCTGGATCTTGCTGCTCCTCAAGAAGTTGTTTCAGGGCGGCTTCCTGCTCGGGGCTGCGGCGCAGGAGCAACAGGATACGCTCCATGGGAAGATCCGGCGGGGCCACTCCCTGGTCATTTGCCGCCCGCGCCAGCGGGTGGGTGTTGCCCCTGAGAGGGAAGAGCTCGGTTTCGTCGATGGCTTGCGTGATGCGCGGCAGCACCGGCCTCATAGCCTCCTGAGCCAGAAGGGGCATGGCCGCAAGGGCGAAAACACCCGCCCAGGATGAAAGAGCACGAGAGATCCGCATGATATGTTCCTTTTGAAGTGAAAATCGATCGGTGGTCCTCAATTCTTCAGTGAACGATTTTCAAATTCGTTACGGTCCTCCGCGGCCGCCACCTCGTCTTTCCATCATTTCCACTCGCCCTGGACGATAAATGCCGCCCAGAAATAGGGCGCGGACCAGGTCTTTTGCCGGAACAGGGAGATCTTCGCTTCACGGAGGGCCGCCGCAGCGGGATGCCCGCCGGTCAACATGCCTCCATAGAATCGCTTCATGAGCGCCGCGGTGGCGAAGTCGTCCACTTTCCAAAGGCTGGCCACCACGCGCCGGGAACCCGCATACATGAATCCACGGGTAAGCCCGACCATTCCCTCCCCCTTCAATTCCTTCCCCAGAGCCGTCTGGCAGGCGCTGAGCACCACCAGTTCGGCCGGCAAATCGAGATTGTAGATGTCCTCGAGCCTGAGAAATCCGCGAACGGGCTTGCCCTGGCGATCCACCAGGCTGAACACCAGACCACTGAGGGAAGGATTATCCGGAAGAAACAACCCATGGGTGGCGAAGTGAACAATCCGATAGTTGCGCAACTCCGGACTCATTGCCAAGTCGAGGTTGACATCGAAATCCAGGGCTTTCCGGCCGTCCTCGCCGCGGGCAAACGAGATCACCGCCGCGGCTTCATCGCGCGTAAATGGGAGCCGCGGAAGCCGGAGGCTCGAGTTCAGCGCGCCCGCGCCGGTAGCGGCCCGCTCCAGGGTGCGGTCGCTCAGCGGCGCGGATGGGCTGTGTCCGGTCACGCGGGGATCGGCCGAATCGAATACCGGGTCGGCGAGAACCGCGACACTTCTCGGAGCCGGCTGGCGGCCCATCGTCTCCCGCCGCTGGATCGCCAGCACGGATGCCGATGGCTCCCGCACGATTTCGTGCCCCACCAGCAGTGGGACGTAGACGCCCTTTGAGGGGTCGGCCAGCGCCTCGAAAGGGATGTATTCCAGCGCGCCGTCCGCGACCACCACCAGTCTCTTCCCGGTCAGGAGTTGCGCGGCGGGCTCCAGAATCATCCTGCTCAGCCCGGCGGCGGCCACTGGGACCTCCGCGTCGGCCTTCCGGATGCGCGCCCGCCGCGCCTGTTCCGTCTCACCTGGCGGCCGCTGGTTGCGCGCCGTCAGCAG
>JBAWDI010000603.1:0-1993 GCA_049590695.1 Bryobacteraceae bacterium | reverse complement strand
AGAGCCCTTCCGGCGTTGCGCGCGAAGTATTCCAGCAGGCGGAACTCTTTGGCGGTCAGTTCCACTTCGCGGCCCTCGCGGAAAAGCCGGCGGGCTTTGAGATCCAGCTCGTGCGGGCCGAAGCGGCATACGCTCTCACGGAGACCGCGCCGCCGCCGCAGGAACGCATTGACGCGCGCCACCAGTTCCTGGCGCCGGAACGGCTTGGCGACGTAATCGTCGGCTCCCAGGTTCAACCCCAGCACCACGTCCTCTTCCTGACCCTTGGCGGTCAGCATGATGACGGGCGTGTCGAGCGAGTGCTCGCGCATGGCGCGGCAGATTTCGTAGCCGTTGACCTTGGGCAACATGATGTCGAGCAGCACCAGATCGGGCTCGGCCGAGAGCGCCAGTCGCAGCCCGGCTTCGCCGTCAGCGGCCGTAAGCACTTCGCAGCCCTTGGCGGCGAACGTGTCCGCCAGTCCGCGCAAGAGGGCCGGGTCGTCTTCGACAATCAAGATGCGGCTTCCGTTCACGCCGCGGCTCCTTTCACGGCGCTGGCGGCCGGCAGGATGACGGAGAACGTGCTGCCCTTGCCGGGCTGGCTCTCCACCCGAACCGAACCGCCGTGCCCGCGCACGATGAAATCCACGATGCTCAGTCCCAGCCCGCAGCCCCCGGATTCGCGCGCCAACCGGCGGTCCACCTGGTAGAAGCGCCGGAAGATCTTCTTCTGTTCGCGCGGCGCGATTCCGATCCCGTTATCTTCCACGGCGAACATCACGTTTCCATTCTTCAAGGTGGCTCGCAACGCGATGCGCTTCTCGCCCGGAGTGTACTTGCAGGCGTTGTCGAGCAGGTTCAGCAGCACCGTTACCAGCGCATCCTCATCGGCGCGCACCGCCGGGAGGCCCGGGCCGACGTGCACCTCGAAGCGGCAGTCCGGCGCGTGCAACCGCTCCTGCGCGGATTCCACCACGGCTTCCACCACGCGCTCGGGCGAGGTGGCGCGGATATCGAATTTCCGAAGGTTGCGCTCGAGCCGTGAAAACGTGAGGAAGTTGCCGATGAGGCGGCTCAGCCGCAGGTTCTCGCGCGCGATCATCTCCAGGTATTCACGCGTCTTCCCCTCGGGCCGTTCGTCTTCGAGCAGCGTCTCGACCAGCAGCCGTACGGAGGCGATCGGCGTCTTCAACTCGTGCGATACCGCGGCTACGAGGTCCGTCTTCAAGCGCGCCAGCCGCCAGTGCCGGCGCAGCGCCTGGCCGGCGGCCAGCGCGGCCAGCGCCACCACCGCGATGGCCACGAGCGCGATCCAGACGTAGCGCGAGGTCTTCTGTCCGGTCGGGGCAGCGTCCCTTATCGCAAACGGATCGGTGATCCGCCAGCCGGGGAAACGTCCCCCTATGGCGGTCCATTCGGCGGATGCCTTGGCCGAAGGCGGCGCCACGTCGAAGGCTCTCTGGTTCGCGCCGATCAGCTTGCGCATCGCGGCGAGCACCGTCGCGGTACGGAACAGCGCGATGGCGCGACCGCCCGGCGCGCCGAGTTTCCAGACGTCCGGCAGGCCGCTGGCCTCCAGGACGCCGCTGCCGCCGCGCGGTCCACGCACTTCCAGGAACTGCGACGCCAGCCGCTCCGCCGCATGCGTGGGGAAGTCGGAGATGTCCGCACCCAGTCCCAGCGCGTGCATCTCGTCCATCACAAACAGGCGTTGGGGAGCGGGGATGGGCAGCCCCTGATAATCGGCCACCAGGCCGTGGAGCCGTTGTGCCGCCGGAAGGTAACGGGGATCGTTGCGGTCCATAAGGGTCAGGGCCAGCAGTTGCTCATCGGCGGCGACGAGCTGGCCTCCCGCGTCGGTTCCGTGCAGGAGACGGCCACCGGTAAACTGCTCCTGAACGGCGCGGATGGCCTCGGCCTTGGCGCCGTTCCGCAACAGGCAGCGGATGTGCGCCTGCATGGCGCGCGCGGCTACGGAGGCATCGCGGTCCGCTTTGGCGATGGCCGCGTA
>JBAWDI010000602.1:0-6125 GCA_049590695.1 Bryobacteraceae bacterium | reverse complement strand
GCGTCCACGTGAACGTTGCCTGGCCTTGAACGTTCGTGGTGGCGGCCGCCGGCGTTACGCTGCCGCCCGCGGACGCCGTGGCCACGATTTGCGCGCCGGGGTACGGCACGTTGTTAGCGTCGGTGAGGCGCACCACAATCGGAGCGGGCAGGGGACCGGCGGAAGTCGCAATCTGGTGATCGCCGGAAACGGCCACCAGCTTCAGCATCGACGCATCCGCCACCTGCACGCGGGCGAACGCGGTCTCATAAGAGGGGTCGCCGGGCGTGGCCAGCACCTCCTCCACTCCCGCTTTCAGGCCGGTGAAGGTGAACGACGCGCTGGCGGCGCCGGCCGGAATTTTGACGGAAGCGGGCAGTTGCGCGTTATTGGTAGGCTCGAACTGAACGGTCATGTCGCCGGATGGCGGCGTCTGCAGCGTGAGGGTCGCGGTCCCACTCCCGCCCGCAACCACGCCGGCGTTGGGGTAGAGCGAGAGTTTCATGCTGCGCTTCAGGGTGGTGTCGGCAACCGCATTGTTTGACGAAGCCACCTGGTCGTAGAACGGTTCGAATTGCTGCCGGTAGGTATCGATCTGCGTCAGGTCGTCGGTGGACGGCTGCGATCCCTGCGCCACCACCAGGATGAATGCGAAACGGAATCGGCGCTGCGCGACGGTCGAATCGGGAGTGCGGCGGCCTTCCACCTGGATGATGTCGTTGATGCTGACATTCCGCCGCTCGCCATCGAAGGGAATTTCGGGCTTGGGGTGCCACAGGGGCGAAATGGAAGACGGGTAATCGGTGACCAGGAACGTATCCGGAACTTGATCGGGCGGCCGGAAACCCATCAGGTATTGATCCAGCGGCGAGTAGTCCTGCACCGTATTGGTGGTCATGAAGCGCGGCGAAACCCCGTCGCCGTAGTCCGCAATCCGCTCGCCTTCGAGCAGCGAGGCTTCCGAATCGTAGACGAAACTCCAGTGCACCCCCCCATACCCCAGCATCGGCTGCGAAGAAGGGTCGTTGGGATCGGTGACGCTCGCGAGCGCCAGAAACAGGTGACCGGCTTCATGCGCCAATATGGTGAGCGGCGTGTCGCCCGAGGGGACGCGCGCGGCCACAAGCCCAATCGGATTCGGTGGGTATTCGCTCAACGGTCCCATGTTCATGAGCGATTGCAGCCGCGATGCCGATCCGTACTCCTGGCCGGCGTCCTGGACGGGATATCCATATCCCGTGCCGCTCGAGCGCACAGTGCTTTCATACGCCACGGCCCCCGGCATCGCGGGAATGTCCATGTTGTTGTAAATCACCAGGTAGTCGTAGGCGTCTTCGTGGGTCCGGTAGAACTGCTGGGCCACGGTGACGATGTCGATGGCCAGGGTATCGCCGAAGTGCTCCGCCACCGTGGCGGAATAGTCGCCGCTGGGATCGGTCCGGAAGTCGACTAGCGTGGTGGAGCCTTGCAAGTTGCCCGGTGCGATGCCGACCACGGCGCTCGAGGCGCTGATGCCGTCATAGGAAAACTGGATGCGGCCGTCGGGGTAGAGCGTCACCTGAAAAGTTTGCGGGGGGCCGGCGCCGTATTGCGCGTATTCCGGCACGTTCACCCAGCTCACCACCACGCGCGTCGAATCGCCGAATACGCGCACGCCGCCCGCGGTCTGGGCGGGATTGAGGTCGTCGAACAGCGGCGAGATGCGCGGCGGCCCGGCGGTCATGCGTCCCAGGGAACGGTCGGTGGAAGCGAAGTCGCCCACCGTAAAGGTGAGGTTGCCATCGGAGTTGACCCACACCTGGTTATAGGTGGCGCCAAAAAACGGGAAGGCGAAGGGCAGGCCGGCCAGGCGGGTGTCGTCGTCATCCAACGCGGCCAGCGGCGTGCCTTGAGAGGCCGCCGTGGAATCGTAGCCCTGCGGCGCCACGGAATAGCTGTACTGGGCGGCATTCGGCGCGGCGGGCGTGAACGTCAGCGTGCTGTTGTCGAGATTGAACTGGTTCATGCGTTCCACCACGCCGCCGGTGTCTTGGATGACGGCAATGTCGCCGATGTCGCTGTTTGCGGAAGGAGTGGCGTCGGCCGGAGCCGCCATCGGCTTCAGCCGGCGAGCGGCGCGCGCGCGCACAGCCTGCCGATGCAGGAACAGCGTTTCGTTGGGGGTTTCCCGCGTGGTGCCGCAAGCGGAGACGTCGTGGCGCGCCCAGACCGGCAGGACGAGGCAAGCGAAGATTAACGACAGCGACCCGAACCGGCGCATGGCTTCTGCTTCTGATATTCTCTCATGAAGCGCGGGCAGGCCGGGGACGTGGGCATAGGCTTCAAGATTAAGATTGCCGAAACCGATCTCGCCCGATCAGGCCCTTCCGTGGGGAAAAACCCTGAGATTGTCGAGCAATTCAGCGCACTATTATCGTGGGGCAGGGAAAACGCTTAAATGGAGGGATTCCAGTAAAAAACCAGCTATGCTTACCGATAAGTCCCATAGAATGAGTGCAACAGTACCCAGGGAATTGCATTACCGCAACCGCGGCGTTATAGTGAACATCTACCATGGCAGAGACGTGTATGGCTACTTTGACCGTTGAACAGAGTATTGGCCGTGCGTTCTCCGACATTCCGGCCGTGGAGAGAGTTCACGTATTCCAGCGTGGGGAACTGCTGAACGTCTTCACGATTGTGGAAGATGACGACGAAAGCGCGTTTGACCTGATCTATGACCGGGAGCGATCGATAATCAGACAGTTCCGGGATTTCCATTTTGATTTCAACGTCATAGCCCGCCGTGGCCGTTCCATTCCTGAGATTCTGAGTTTTGGCGCGCCAGTCTGGCAAAGGCCTGAATCCGACCCGTGCCCCAACGCGAACAGCATCTAACCAGGGCTACAGATAACGAAGAACTAGCACTGGTCCTCAATCGAAAGTCTGGCGTCTGTATCGATTGGGCTATAACGATGCTCTTTTTCTCTGCCCTTCATTGGATCGATGCATATTTGGCCGGCAAGAACTTCCATCCCGCGACTCACCAAATCAGGGACGATGAAGTCGAGAACAACGGGTCCCTCTCCGCTGTTTTCAGCGATTATCGTCGCCTCAAGGATCTGAGCAGGGCAGCGCGGTACGAGATTCCCAGTTTTGGAGAGGACAAGCTCATCGTCGCCAAGAATAGACTGTTCAAGATCAAGCAGCACATATCCGGCTTGTTCTAGGTCAAGGCATCTGGTCGTCGTTCGGTCTGGGCCTTGGGCGCGCATTCTTAAAACGTCCCTCATTTCTTGTGTACAAACCCGCGGAATCTCTTGCATACAGATGCGAGCATGTGCATGTAAACAAAAGATTTAGTTTGGCAATACCATCGGCCCGGATTATGCTCTCCGTGAGCCGTCTGGAAGCGCGAACTTCAGGACGGTTCGCGCAAAACCACGGCCAGGAAGAGCACGACTACTACGCGCGAGGCCCCCCCGGACCAATGGCCAGTGGAAGAGAGGCTGGCCGGCCGCGGCCGTTGCGGTCGAGTGCGTCCCGGCGCAGGGACGCCTGAAAGCACTCACTGGACGGAGAGCGGCGGGCGGCCGGAGGTGATCATCGCCGGCCACGTCTTGCGCGCCATGCTCTCGCACTACCCTTCGCGACCAGCCCCCACCTCGCACCGAAGCAAAACCCATTGAAGACCGACCTTCCTCCTCAGGAGTGGAGCTACGGGCGCGCACAAGGCCGCAACATGCCCGACGGGTAGAAGTGAACCATGAGGGCCCCAAGTCCCCATCCGGCAGACTACTCTCCAATCAGGGAGCCTGAGAAAATGCCTATCGAGGGGGTTATTTCAACGCCCGTGGCGGACCTGCTCCACTCAGCGCGCCACGGGCCGGAATTCCAGCGTGCTCTTGGCTTGCACCTTCCCGAATTGCATCGCGTAGCTCCGCCCGTTGTAATAGTCCGTCCACTCGTCCCGGTAGTGGCTGGAAAGGACCTGCCCCGACTGGCCGATTTGCACGTTCAGCAGCGAACGGTCCCAGTCGCCCAGGTCCGCGTTCATGCGCATCGAAGGGCCCAAAAGCCTGGTCGTTTGCTTGACGGTGGTGGAGGAACCGCTCATGGGCACAGGCCCGATATCGAAATACTTGCCGATCATGGGGACCTGGTGGATCACCGGGTGATTGATGGAGACCTGCAGATACGCGCCGTACCGCCAGCGCCGGATGTCGCGGCCCTGCATGCGGGTTCCTTCCTCAACCGCGTCCACCAGCGCCCGCAACAGCGTTTCGTCGTAATCGCGGAACCATCCGGCAGGCCGCTCGCGGAAGAGCCTTTCAATGACCGCGGGCGCCATGTTGAAGTCATAGGCCAGGCCCTTGCCGGGTGAGGCGCTCTCGGCTACCGAAGTGCGCACGTGCTGGTAAGCCAGCGCGATCAGGAAGGGCGCGGCCAGGTCCTTCTCCATCTGGCCATTCCATCCGCGCAGCAGGGCGACGGCGGTCTCTAGCCGGGGGTTGTGGGCGTGGCGCCGGTCGTAGGCGGCCACGATTTCGGTGGCCAGAAACCGGCTGAAGCCCGAGTAGAGGTCGCGCTGCACGCCGATCAGATCCGGTGCGCGCCACCCATTGTGCGCGGAGAGCAGATCGCGGATTTGCCGGACGCGGTAGGGCGGCGCGAAATTGCCGTTCACCTCGTGCGGGTAGCCGGGCGGAAACGGATTCTGATTGGCCGAGGCAATGATCCCGCTGGGCGGGTTGAAGACCGCGGGAAGCTGGTCGAACGGGATGAAGCCGTCCCAATCGAAATCGCCCGACGAGCCGTCCACCGGCAGGTCGCCCGCGTACCCGCGCCGGTTGGGCAGCTTGCCGGCGGCGTGATAGCCGATGTTGCCGTCCACGTCGGCGTAGACGAAATTCGAGCCGGGACCGGGCCAGCGCGCCAGGGCCGCGGTGAACTGCGGCCAGTTCTGCGCACGGTCGATGTCGAGGATCGGGAACTGCATGATGCCGGGTTCGGCCGCCACCCAGCGCAGCGCCATGCGGTCGTTGCCCTCGGTCACGAACAGCGGGCCGTGGCGCGTCACCCATATCACGATCTCGGTGGGCGCCTGGCCCTTGATGCGGATAATCTCGCGTTCGGCGCGCGCCTGCTCCGCCTTCCCGCGGTATAGATAGCGGCCCGTGCGGTCGTCGAACTTTTCGATATAGAGGTCCTCCACGTCGAATTGGAGGTTGGTGATGCCCCAGGCGATCCGCTGGTTGTGGCCCACCATCACGCCCGGCACGCCCGGCAGCGCGACGCCGGAGACGTCGAGCCCGGGCGCCTGGAGGTGCGTCATGTACCAGGTGCCGGGCAGCGAGTACTCCAGGTGCATGTCGTTCGCGAGGAGCGGCTTGCCGGAGGCCGTGTGGCTGCCGGCCATGGCCCACGCGTTGGAGCCCGGCTGCACGTCGCCGGTGGCGCGCACCGGAAACAGGTAATCGACTTTTTGCGCATCGCCTTCGGCCAGCATGTTGCGCTTGATAATCTCGTTCCGCCACGTGTTGGTCAGCGTCCGGAACATGTGCAGGCAGAGCAGCAAGGAATCCACCGCGCTCCAGGGCCGCGGCTGGTAACCCAGCAGCGTGAACTCCAGCGGCAGGCCGCCGGCGTGAGTGGCGATAAAGTGGTTCACGCCCCGGGCATAGGCCGCCAAGGCTGCCCGGTCTTCCGGAGGCAGCGCGACGTAGGCGTCTTCGGCGATGCGCCGCAGCCGCAGCCGGCGCGATTCGCGGTCCGAATCGAGGCCCGCCGGACCCAGGATTTCGGCCAGATCGCCGCCCGCGTAGCGCCGCAGCGCGTCCATCTGCCACAGCCGGTCCTGCGCCGTCACATAGCCCTGCAGGAAGAGCGCGTCTTCCTGGCTGGCGGCCCGAATATGCGGCACCCCCAGCGCGTCGAAGGATACCGTAGCGGCGGCATCGATGGGCGCGTCGATGGTCCCCGACCGTTGCGGCAGCGGCCGCCACGCGTACCAGTACACCAGGGCCAGCGCCACCGCCAGTAGAATGGCGATCGCGACATTCACGTATCTGACGATTCGGGCGATCAAGGGCTAGAATAGCACCGTGGCGCCGGCGGTCTTGCCGCCGGTGTTCTTCGGACGGGCTGCAAACCCACCGGCGGCAGAG
>JBAWDI010000601.1:0-2029 GCA_049590695.1 Bryobacteraceae bacterium | reverse complement strand
GGCTGGAACGGCCGCAGATCGCCGAAGCGTGAGTACGACATGTTGTCCCAGAAGATGCCGTATCCGCGGCTCGACACCAGGAGCGGCACCACGACGTTGGTATTGTGCTGCCACATGTCCAGGTCGTAGCCCTTGATGTCCAGAGTCCCCTTCTGCTGCTGGCCGAGGCCATACAGCGACTCGTCCGCATTGGCCTGCCACAGTTGGCGGGCGTGGAACGTCTGCTCGCCCTGCACCTCGGCACTTTCCACGACGTGCCCGCCCGTGGATTCCGCGAGAATCGGCCGGCCGGCGGCGTCGTCGAAGAAGCTCACGCATCCGGTGTTGCGAACCACCCGCACTCGCAGCCTGGCGGTGGTCATGGCGATCTCCCCGCCGGCGTCCGTCATGCTCCACTTCGCCGCGGGTGTGTACGGCAACACGGCGGAAGCATTCCGGGAAAAGAGAATGGCACTCTTGGCAAAGGTCACCCGGATAATGTTCTCGGCCACTGCCTGGACCCGAAGCGTACCCTCCGCGGTTTGGAGGACGATGCCATCCGGCTGCTTTCGATAATCGCCAGTCGCCGCCCATATTGGCAGGGAAAGGCACAGGAACACGATCATGCGCATGTGCAGAGCCATAAGCCGCGATTGTGGCACTATGCGAAGGCAAGTTTCAAGAGTAAAATCGGGTTTACTCCTTATGCATAGTTCTCCGCTATCCAGACGGCCCGTCCGATTTGCCGGCGCCGTCTCCCTGTTCGCGCTGCTGCTGTCACCGCTGGCCGCGCAGAGACAGGCACAAGCCCCCAAAGGTCCGTGGATGAATGCGAGCCTCTCGCCGGACCAACGGGCCGACATGGTCATGGAGCAGATGACCCTCGAAGAAAAGATCTCGCTGGTGCACGGCGCCGGCGGATTCGGAGCCGCCGGGCCGCGCTCCAACGGCGGGGCCGGCATGATCTCCGGCATCCCCCGGTTGGGGCTCCCCGATGTCCAGTTGGCCGACTCCGCGGTGGGCGTCAGGGCGGCTGCGGAGCGCGGACGGTACGCCACCCTGCTGCCATCGGCGGTGGCCGAAGCCGCTACCTGGGATCTGAAAATGGCCTACGAGTACGGCAACCTGATTGGCCGCGAGCTCCGCGATCAGCAATACAACGCCTCGCTGGGCGGCGGCATGGACATCACCCGCGAACCGCGCAACGGCCGCAACTTCGAGTACCAGGGAGAAGATCCCATCCTCGCCGGCAAAATGGTGGCCCAGTTCGTCAAGGGCTTGCAGTCCAACAAGGTCATCGGCGACGTCAAGCACTACGCCTTCAACGACCAGGAGACCGGCCGCAGCATCGGCAATGTGAAACTCGGGCGGCGCGCCATGCGCGAGACGGACCTGCTGGCCTTCGAAATCGCCATTACCGAAGGCGAGCCCGGCATGGTGATGTGTTCCTACAACAAGCTGAATGGCGATTGGGCCTGTGAGAACAGTTATCTGCTGACGGACGTTTTGAAGAAGGCGTGGGGCTTCAAAGGTTTTGTGATCTCGGATTGGGGCGGCACTCACAGCACCGTCAAAGCGGCATTGGCCGGCCTCGACAACGAGGAATCCGACGGCCGTTACTTCGGCGACGCGCTCAAGAAAGCGGTCGATGGCGGCGAAGTTCCGCTCGCGCGCCTGAACGACATGGTGCACCGCATTGTGCGGACGGAATTCGCCGCCGGCATTGTGGACAATCCTCCGCGCGGCCGCGTGGTCGACCCGTTTCGCGGCGCCGACACCTCGCAAGCCATCGCCGAGGCGGCTTCGGTATTGTTGAAGAACGCGGGCAACCTGCTTCCGCTGAATTCCGCGGCCGTCAAATCGATCGCGTTGATCGGCTCGCACGCGGATACAGGCGTGCTCTCCGGCGGCGGTTCGGCGCAAGTCGACGCTCCCGGCGCCGGGCCCAGCTCCTATGGCGGCCCCCCGGTGTGGTTCCCTTCCTCCCCGCTGAAGGCAATTCGGGCCAAAGCCCCCCACGCCAAGGTGGAATTCAACGACGGAACCGACC
>JBAWDI010000600.1:0-4498 GCA_049590695.1 Bryobacteraceae bacterium | reverse complement strand
AAATCGCTCGGGCTGCCGTCATTGTTCGAGGAAATGCCGACGTAACCATCTCGAACCGCCGTATACGGACCCGTACGTACGGTGGTGTGGCAGGGGGCGGCGGGTGACCGCCGCCCCTATGCCGATCAAACGGGGATACCGGAAACTGGCGGGGCCACGCCACTTGACGTATCGTCGCCTTATCCCGGAGGCTGACCGACGCTACCGTTCAAAGGCTCTCTTAGGCCTGCCCCCCAGCCTTCCATTCGCTCTGGCGGCGGCCTTTTTCGCCTTGCTGCTCGACTGGCCGCCAATTTGACCTAACCTGGACGCCATCCACGTCTTGGATCCCAGAAAGCCCTCCAAGAGACCGGGCACGTAGAGATCCGCATCCAGGGCTGGAAAGTGGATGCCGAAACCCGACGGACTGATCTCGATTTTATTGAGATGCACGGGCCGGGCGTCTTTCAACCCTTCTACATCACCGGGCGAGAAGCTCACGATCAGCTTGGAGCTGAGATG
The DNA here is from genome assembly GCA_049590695.1 of Bryobacteraceae bacterium. GTDB lineage: Bacteria > Acidobacteriota > Terriglobia > Bryobacterales > Bryobacteraceae > Fen-178. The sequence goes on along the minus strand of JBAWDI010000600.1, from coordinate 3,997 downwards.
AACCACGATCCGCCCGGTCTTGTGGTCGTAACGCGCGGAAAGCGCCCGCGGAATGCGTGCCTGCAGGTCCTCAGCACGCTGGTTTGCCTGTTCGAAATAGTCACGCGATGCCATGAATTTGCTCCCATGCCTTGACACCCGGGACCGTGCTTGGGACTCGCTGTGTCACCCGGAGTTGCCGACCGGCAGCCGGTGACAAGTTGTCTTGCGCGCCTTCACTGTGATGAGAGATCCGCGCTTCAGATCGGCTTCGAAACCGGCGAGAACGTTCTGAACCAGTTGAGCGACATCGAGAGCACCCAAACCCTGCAATCGCAGACGAATCACGGACGGTCCACTTGCCCCGGAGAGCGCCAGGATCGTGTGGAGGTCCGCGTCCAGGGTCACCACGATGGCATTCTTTTCCAGCGAAAAAGCAAGTATCTCCTCATCGGCGGCCTTACTCATCCCGATTTCTCCGAGGTGGATACACTCATATCCGAGACCGCGCAGGCGGGCTGCGGCGTCTCGCGGAACTCCCTGATCCAGGACCAGGTTCATGGCGGAGCCGGTCAGGCGGCGTGGCTTTCCGCCGCGCTGTCCTCAAGATTGGCGGCGGCGAACGCGAGGGCCTGCCGAACGTCGTCCGGCTCAAGCTCGGGATAGTTCCGGAAAAGATCGTCCCGGTTCGGGTATAGCGCCACGGCCTCCACGACTCGACGCACCGTCAGCCTCATGCCACGGATGCACGGCTGACCGTTCATCTGGTTCGGGTTCCAGGTTATGCGATCAAAGTGTTGCATCCTTACTATTCTGATACATTTCGGCGCGGGAGGCCGAGTGCCACTCGGCCGCAGATTGCCAATCTGCCCCACAGGCGCCCAGGCACGCCCCACCAAAATGGGACAGGAGATTGGCAATCAACTGGCGTAGACCGCCACGTTCGTCACCGTCCGAAAACCCATGCGCTCGTACAGCCGGTGGCCGGCGGGGGTGGATTGCAGAATGGTCCGCGCGATGCCGTGGCGGCGCTGAGCCTCGGCTACGGCGTGGCGCATCACGGATTCGCCGTAGCCGCGGCGCTGGTGTTCCGGCATGGTGGCTACGTTATAAACCCCGACGGTGCCGCCGCCTAGCACGGTCGCCGCCGTGGACACCGGTTCGCCGTCCAGGTATCCCACCCAGCCGATGAAGCGGTCCCAGACGCTATCGTTGTCGAAGACCTCGCGGAACCAGGGAACGGGAACATGAAAACAGACCGAGCCGATGGCGCAAAAGGCGTCGCGCGTGGCGGCGTCTCCCACGCGCCGGATTTCGAGGTTGGGGAGCGGCTTCACGGGCGGCAGAATGCGTTCCGCCACCATGCCGGGCAGGTCCACTGTGTGGCGCAGGCCGTGGCGCTGGAAGATCTGGCGCGAGCGGCGGCGCGCCCGGGCTTCGAGCCAGTCGTCGCAAACCCAGTAGGCCCATTCAAGGCCGCGGGCGTTGAAATGGACCGAGGGCAGCATGATGCGCCGGGCCAGATCCGCCTCGCGAGCCACCGGCGCCGAGAGGAAGGCCGCGTTGAACATCTGGAAGACGACGCCCGCCGAGGCGATGCTCACGCCGGGCAGTTCGCGGATCTCGCCGGGCGCCCGGCTGGCCGCGATCGCCCGAAACGACTCGCGCAGATTGTCCGCTACATTCTCAAAATCCACTCACAGCCAGTATCGCGCGCCTTGAGCCTGATTTCCGATTCTGCTATCCTCATAGCGTTGAATTCAGAAACATGGTCTTCCCCGGCCGATGGGGCCGGGCCTGCCCCGAGAGGTTCACATGTCAGGCCATTCCAAATGGGCCACCATTAAGCACAAGAAGGCGGCTACGGACGCCAAGCGCGGGAAAGCGTTCACGCGCATCATCAAGGAAATCAGCATCGCCGCGCGCTCGGGCGGCGATCCCGACGGCAATCCGCGTTTGCGCAGCGCCATACTGGCCGCCAAGGCCGCCAGCATGCCTTCCGACAACATCAAGAAGGCCATCATGCGCGGCACCGGCGAGCTGGAAGGCGGGCAAATCGAAGAAGTCATGTTCGAAGGCTACGGCCCTGGAGGCGCGGCCGTCCTAGTCAACGTCGCAACCGATAATCGCAACCGCACGGTCAGCGAACTCCGCCATGCCTTTTCCAAGAATGGCGGCAACATGGGAGCAGAGGGCTGCGTGGCCTGGATGTTCGAGCGCAAGAGCCAGATTTTCGTGGCCGGCGGCAAGATCACCGAAGACCAGCTTATGGACATCGTACTCGACGCCGGGGCGGACGACCTGCGCGAGGAGGGCGGGCGGTGGGAAATCCTCTCCGCTCCCGAAGTCCACTATGCCATTCTCAAGGCGCTCGAAGCCAAAGGCATTCACGGCGAGGATGCCAGTATTGCCATGGTTCCCAAGAACACGGTCATGCTGGAGGGCAAGCAAGCGGCGGCCATGCTGCGGCTGAGCGAGGCGCTGGAAGAACACGAAGACGTGCAGAACGTCTACTCCAACTTCGATATCGACGAGAAGGAAATGGAGGCGCTGGCGCAGTAGTGCGGGTGCTGGGCATCGATTGCGGATCGGAACGCACCGGTTACGGCGTAATCGATAGCGACGGGCTGGATCATCGGATGGTGGCGGCGGGGGTGATTCGCACGGATCGGAAGGACCCCTTTGAAAGACGGCTGCTGGAAATCGCGGGCGGGTTGCGGCGCCTGATCCTGGAGCACGCTCCGGAATCGGCCGCGGTGGAGGAAGTGTTTTATTCGGCCAACGTCAAGACGGCGCTGAAGCTGGCTCATGTGAGGGGGGTGGCGCTGCTGGCCATCGCCGAGGCGGGCCTGGAAATGGCGGAATACTCGCCGCTCGAAGTCAAGACCAGCGTGGTGGGATATGGCCGGGCCGAAAAGAGCCAGGTGAAGCTGATGGTGGGGCAGTTGCTGCGCCTGCCGGAGGCCATCGAATCCGAAGATGCCTGCGACGCCCTGGCAGTGGCCATCTGCCACGCTACGCGTGAATCCACCAGGCGCAAGCTGGCGTAGAAGGGAAAGGAAACGGCAAGCTAAAGCATGCCCCACCTATGAAGTGGACCTTGATTCTGCTTTTCGCGAACGTTCTTTTTGCCGGCGATGGTCCCCGCCTCTTCTATTCCAGGTCCTTTCCGGGAAGCGTCCCGGCCTATTTTCAGGTGACGCTCGAGCAGAATGGAGACGCCGAATACCGCGAGGCGCCGGACGAGGATAACCCGCTTAAGTTCCACCTCACCGACGCCGAGACGCGTGAAGTGTTCGGCCTGGCGGAGAAGCTGGACTATTTCAAGCACCCGCTGGAATCGCCGGTAAAAGTGGCCTTCATGGGGACGAAGACGTTCCGCTACGGGGACGGCGGGGGGAATAGCGAGGTCAAGTTCAATTTCACCGAGGACCCGCAGGCGCGGGAGCTGCTGGACTGGTTCGAGCGCATGGGGGAATCGGCCGAGCACCGCATCGAGCTGGAGCGCACGGCCAAGTACGACCGGTTGGGAGTGCTGAAAGCGCTGCTGCTGCTGGAATCGGCCATGGACCGCAAGCGGCTGGTGGGCATGGACCAGTACCTCCCCATGCTGGACCGCATCGCCAAGAACGAAAGCTACATGCACACGGCGCGGGCGCGGGCGGCGGAGATCGCCGAGGCCATTCGTAACCCGAAACCATGAGATGGCTGCTACTGTTCGCGGTGTTCGCCGGTGTCTGCCTGGCCCAGGGGCAGGAACAGGCGGACCTGGAAAAAGCGCTTTCGGAAGCGGGCTCGAGCCCGCTCGAATATTTGCGCGCCATCGAGAAACACCTGGAGCAGTACCCGGATACGGCCCGCCGGCCGGAACTGGAGCGCGCGGCGGTGCGGGCGGCCATCGAGGCCCGCGACGACCAGCGCATCATCGTGTACGGGGAGCGCGTGCTGGCGCGCCAGCCGGACGACCTGCAAGTTCTGGAGCAGGTCACCCGCGCGCTGCTCGCGGGCGACTCCAAGG
>JBAWDI010000599.1:0-8412 GCA_049590695.1 Bryobacteraceae bacterium | reverse complement strand
CGACCGGAAGGGGGGAACCAGGTTCGGGAACAAGCGGTTGAGGGCCAAAATCGTCCAGTGTTTTCAATGGCGATCAAGGCCCCTTCCGGCTAATTGGGACAGCACTGGGGCATGCCCGGCCCCTACCTTCGTCGCACAACCGCTCTTTCTTGCGGAGCCCCGCCGCGCCATCACATACTGGTTTACATGCGGACTGGTCGCGTGCTTACGGCTGTTGCGGCGTGCGCACTACTGGTGTGCACGCTCTGCGCGCAGCGGCCGTTTCGCGAGTACCCGGCCTGGGAGTACAACAATTTTCCCATCCCGCCGGACTATAACCAGCCGGGCGAGTGGACCTTCGCCCGCCTCATGTACCCCACCTACCACATCCCCATCGACTGGCAATTCCGCGGCTTGGACTGGACCCACGGCAACACCAACTGGACCATCGATTACCCCCGCTCCGACCGCCACCTCGCCGCCGCCGTCCGCCGTCTCACCCGCATCCAAACCCGCTCCGCCGAACAGCCCATCAACCTCGATGAGGACGACGACGTGTTCAACTATCCGTGGCTCTATGCCGTCGAAGTGGGCCACTGGGAGCTGACCGATTCCCAGATCGCCAAGTTTCGCGAGTTCCTTTTGCGCGGCGGGTTTTTCATGTGCGACGATTTCCACGGCACCGTGGAATGGTCGGTCTTCATCAACAGCATGCAGAAGGTGTTCCCCGACCGCCCCATCGTGGAACTTCAGAACGCCGACCCCATCTTCCATACCGTGTTCGACCTGGACGACCGCTACCAGGTTCCCGGCATGCAGTACGTATACAGCCACCGGGTATACGAAAAGGACGGCACATCGCCCCGCTGGCGCGGCATCTACGACGACCGCGGCCGGCTGATGGTGGCCATCTGCCACAACATGGATTTAGGCGACTCCTGGGAAAACGCCGACGATCCGAAATATCCCGAAAAGTTCTCCGCCCTCGGCATTCGCATCGGCATCAACTACATCACGTACGCGATGACGCACTAAGGTGGGGCATGCTTTAGCTTGCCCGTCGTTTTCGAAAATTGCATCCGACGGAGATGTCTGTTAGCTTGATCGTTATCCCAGCACAATCACAAGGAAACCACACATGGCACGATTCGCAAGACTCAAAGTCCTGAATGAGATGATCGAGACGGGCATGGTCCCCGTGTTCTACAACGCCGATATCGAAGTCGCCAAAAAGGTCGCGGCGGCGGTCTTTGCCGGTGGCTGTCCGCTGCTCGAGTTCACCAACCGCGGCGACCACGCCTGGGAAGTGTTCACCGATCTCGAGCGCTACTGCGCCAAGGAACTCCCCGCCATGATTCTTGGCGTCGGTTCCGTCGTGGACCCCGGCACGGCCTCGCTCTACATCAACTGCGGCGCCAACTTCGTGGTGGGCCCGATTCTCAACCCCGACGTGGCGCGAGCCTGCAACCGGCGCAAGATTCCGTACTCGCCTGGTTGCGGCAGCGCCAGCGAAATCTCCCAGGCCGAAGAGTTGGGCTGCGAGATCGTCAAGGTATTCCCCGGCGGAGAGGTGGGCGGCCCCAAGTTCGTCCAGGCGGTCAAAGGCCCGTGTCCTTGGGTCTCGATCATGCCCACGGGCGGCGTGGAGAGCACCGAGGCTTCGCTCAGGGCCTGGTTCGGGGCCGGCGTGGCCTGTGTCGGGATGGGATCCAACCTGGTCACCAAGGACCTCCTCAAAGCCGGCGACTACCCGGGCATCACCACCAAGGTGAAGGATACACTCGAGCTGATCCGCCAGATTCGGGGAGAGAAGTAACCATGGCCGTCAACCTCAAGCCTCGCGAGCAATGCAAGTGGGAAGCCGCCGCGCTGGGCGAGATCATGCTGCGGCTCGACCCCGGCGACGGCCGCATACGCACCACGCGCTCCTTCCAGGTGTGGGAGGGCGGCGGCGAGTACAACGTGGTCCGCGGCCTGCGCCGCTGCTTCGGCCTGCCCACCACCGTGGTCACCGCCATCGTGGACAACGATATCGGCCGTCTGCTCGAAGACCTCATGCTGCAAGGCGGCGTGGATCTCTCGCACGTCAAGTGGGTGCCCTTCGACGGCATCGGCCGCGCGGCGCGCGTGGGACTCAACTTCACCGAGAAGGGCTTCGGCGTGCGCGCGGCGGTGGGTTGCTCCGACCGGGGCTGGTCGGCGGCCTCCCAGCTCAAGCCCGGCGACGTGGATTGGAAGCAGCTCTTCCAGGTGGAGGGTGTGCGCTGGTTCCACTGCGGCGGCATCTTCGCGGCCCTTTCCGCCACCACCTCGGAGATTGTGATCGAGGCCATGGAGGCGGCTCACGCGGCGGGCACGGTGATTTCCTACGATTTGAACTTCCGCCCCTCGCTATGGAAGTCGCAGGGCGGCACGGCGCGCGCGGTGGTAGTGAACCGCAAGATCGCCTCGCTGGTGGACGTGATGATCGGCAACGAGGAAGACTTCACCGCGGCGCTGGGCTTCCAGGTGCCCGGTCTGGACGAGCACATTTCCAAGCTGGACCCGGCGAACTTCAAGAAGATGATCGCCGAAGTGGTGAAGAAGTATCCCAACTTTCAGGCCGTGGCCACTACCCTGCGCAACGCCAAGACGGCCTCGGTGAACGACTGGGGCGCCATCCTGTGGACCGGCGATGAATTCTACGAAGCCCCGCTGCGCGAGAACCTCGAGATCTACGACCGCGTGGGCGGCGGCGACAGCTTCGCGTCCGGCCTGGCCTACGGTTTCCTGGCCGGCAAGACGCCGCAGCAGGCGGTCGAGTACGGCGCCGCGCACGGCGCCATGGCCATGACCACGCCCGGCGATACCAGCATGGCCACGCTCAAGGAAGTCGAGTCCGTCATGAAGGGCAAAGGCGCGCGGGTAATCCGGTAGGTGGGGCATGCTTTAGCTTGCCCAGGTGGGGCATGCTTTAGCTTGCCCTCGTAGCGCTTGACCAAGGCCAATCCTCAGGTTTGGTTACCAGCCCCGCCGACACCGGATTCTCTTCGATATACTTCACAATCCGCTGGAACTCCCTCTCATTTCTCACCCAGTGATCGTAACTCTCATCCTGCCAGAACGGCTCGCCCGTTCGTCCCAACAGCAGATTCGCCTCCCTGGCCGTTCTCCCTTTGATCCAATGCGTGATTTGCGGCAACGCCACGTGCGGCAGCATCAACATGTGTACATGGTTGGGCATGACGACCCAAGCCTGCAGCTCATAGAGCTGCTTCCGGTTCTCGCCGTTGCGAATCGCTTCCACCATTTGCCGCGCAACCCGCGTATCGCTCAGCCAGAGCCATCCATGGCCCTCGCCCAGCGCACGATCCTCAGCGGCGAACGCATGACCGGGAGTCGCATAGATGACGTCCGGCGGCGCTACGGGCAAAGACCCATGCAACCGCCACGTTACAAACAGGTGCGCGCCATCCGGATGAATGTGGGGCAGCCTTCGTCGGTAGTCGGCCATGGGGAACTCAGTAGATAGTCCACCGCGTGGCCGGGACCTCTCAGTTTTTGATAATTTCAGGGCAAGCTAAAGCATGCCCCACCTAATCTCCGGGCACGCGCTCCGGCTTCGGAGTGAACCACCAGCCCATCTCCGCCAGCGCCATCGCCACCCGCTCGCGGTAGGTCTTGATGGTCGAAATCGCCACCATGAGCAGAATCACGGAGAGCGCTGTCAGCATGGCCTGCGGCACCGTCAGGCCGTTCTTGAAGAACCACAGCCAGCGCCCGTATACCAGCTCGATGTGCACCCAGTACACCAGCAGCGACGTGATGCCTAGCTGCCGCACCCAGCTCCAGCCGCCCTTGGAACCGTACCGGGTCCACAAAAAGGCACCCGCCAGCAGCAGGAACGTCACACCCTGCTTGGTCAGCACTTGCGCCGGGCTATTCAGCCAGAACTCCGATTTCGGGTAGATCGAGTACGGCAGACGGGCCGCGCATTGGGAGACCAGAATCAGGACGCCGCCCGCGAGCGCCGCCCATCGCATGACGCGCCCGGTGGCTTCCCTGGGGATCGTCCGGATCATGCTCCCCGCGCTCATGCCGAACGCCAGGTATGCGGCCCATGGGAAAAAGCTGAACGAACTGTAATCCGGGACGATGTAATTCCGTATCAGCGAAGGCATGCCCGGCCAGCCGATCTCCGAAATCACCGGCGCGGCCAACGCAATCGCCAGGCCCGCCACCGCGCACCACCGCGCGCGCTGAGCGGTCCGCAATAGCGCCATTACCGACATCGCCGCGATCGCTAGTCCCATGCAGTTGAGAATGTCGACGCGCAGCAGATCGGTCCAGGCCGCGGGCCAGGCGAAAATCCAAAGTTGCGTCCGGAAGGCAAACGCCAGCAGAAACAAATAACCCGAACGGCGGAACGCCGTGAATACCCGCTGCCGCGGAGTCAGCCCCTTCCGCTCGGTGCTGTCCATCAGGAAGGCCAGGGTGACGCCCGTCAGGAACAGGAAGATCGCCGGAGGCATCCCGCCCACGAACTGCGACATCAGATATGCGCCGCCCGCGCGCAGCTCCGGCTTCAGAAACGAATGGAAAACATGGCCCTGGAGCATGATGACGGCCCCCAGGCCTCGCATCCAGTCGAGATATTCAAGCCGGTACGCACTGGTCTTGGTCTTCATGGAAAAGTGAGATTCAAACCCCTACGGTTTCTGCGGATACTCCCGTTTGACGCTCTTGGGAAGGTCTAATTTCACCAGGGAATCCGGAAGGTTGGGTCGCAGCTTGATGTTCGTATAGGTGGCCAACAGGTAGTCTCCTCCCGGTTCGAAAAGCTTCTGCTGCACGGCGATGCCCATGGCGTCGGAAATCCAAAGGTCCACTCTCTTCAGATGCTCGAGAACGTCCTGCGACTTTGGAATCAACTCGATCCGCGTCGCTTTTTGACCGGAGACCGTGTCCGGGCCCCCCAGTCTGATGGAATAGGCGCTTTCGAGGTCCTTGGAGTTACTGCCGAATCCGAGCAGCATGAATTGTTCTACCAGGGAACGGTCTTTGCCCATGTCCCATTCCTGTACGGTATTGATTTCAGGGTAGTAAATAGCGGCCTTGACGCCTGCAATTGCGACTTGCTTGGGGTTGGGCGGCTTGAAATCGAAGAGCACGCGTATGTCGTTCGGCTTCGGCCGCTTCACCGCGATGGTCGCCGCCTCGACGGTGTCCTCGCTGATCACTGCCGTATGCGAAATCTTCTGCACATCCGCCTGGAGCCCCTTGAACTTGGCCGCTGCGTCGTCCATCCGGGCCAGCGTCGCTGCCAGCGAGCTATCCGCGGCGGGCGCTCCCCGGCCGAGCGCCATAGCGGCGATAATCGCGAAAATCGCGCCCTTTGTCATCCGCTCAAGGCCGGGCGAACGCCAAATAGCCCTGCCGCTCCTTTTCCGAATTGAGAATCGGTTCCACGCGGGTCACCGCCAGACGGCGATTGCTCGTATGGATCCGCAGCACCTGTGTCAGCTTTTCCACCTGCTGGTTTTCGGGGATCCCATCCAGCAACTCCCGGTCCACAAAAAAGACCAGGCTCCCCTTCTCCGAGGGCAACATGGCGATGCTGCTGGCGTTGGGGATGCGCGGCTGATCGCGGAACCAGTCGCGCGGCGTCAGGAAAATAAATGCCAGTATGATCCCGACCATCACGTCGTACTGCCAGGTCGCGCGCGGAAAATCCCACAGGATGAAGCGCTTCAGCATCTCGAACTCTTATCTTACCAAGCTGCCCGGCGGGTTTGGCCGGCGCCCTCGCGTCAGCGGAACAACTGCGGAGCGAACTGGTTCAGATAATTGCGCCAGTTGATCCAGGTGTGCGCGCCGGGGCTCTCCTGAAACACCACGGTGAAACCGTGTTTCTTGAGCATTTCCACCGTGGGTTTGGTGCTTCGGTCCATCAGACCGTCCTCGACTCCGGTGCTGAACCAGAGCAGCTTCAGGCCCTTCTTCAGGCTGGCATTATCGAGATCGGCGGCGTGGTTCTTCTCCCAATCCGTTCCGCCGCCCATGCCCATGGCGCCGGAGCTGAATACGCCCACATAGGCGAACTTGCCCAGGTTCCGGAAAGCCACATTCAGCGTCTGGCTGCCGCCCATCGAGAGTCCCGCGATGGCGCGGTTGCCCCGGTCCGCCAGCACGCGGTAGTGCTTCTCGATGTACGGCATCACATCGGTGATGAAGTCCTCGTAGAACTCGTCGCGCGCCGGGGGCGCCGCGGCGCTGGGCGCTGCCGCTCCCCTGCCTCCGAACGTGGCCGCGCTGGTGTGTCCAGCGGGCATCGCGACAATCATCGGCTTGGCTTTTCCGGCGGCGATCAGGTTGTCCAGAATGAAACCGGCGTGGCCCACCGACGTCCAGGAATCGTCGCAATCCCCCGCTCCATGCAGCAGGTAGAACACCGGATATTTCTTCTGGTTGTTCTCATATCCCGGAGGCGTATACACGTGCATGCGGCGAAACTTCCCGAGCGCAGTCGAATAATAGTGAACCGCCGCGACGGCGCCGTGGAGGACTTTCGTTTCATCCATGAAGTCCGCGCCGGGAACGTATACCAGGCTCCAGGCGTTGTTGTTCGATTCGCTGACCGAGGGATTGCGGGGGTCCATCACGGCCACGCCATCCACCACGAAGGTGTAGCGGTAGGCGCCCGGACCGACCGGCCCGATGGTGGCCTCCCAAACGCCCTCCGCATTCTTGTTGAACTGCGCCGGGGTCTGCGCCAGCTCTATGATATCGCTCGCGCGCAACTCCACTTTCTGCGCCTGCGGCGCCAGGATGCGAAACGCGATATGCCGGTCTGGCGAGACCACTGGCGAAACCACCACCGGTCCCTGCGGCCCGCGGCCGCCTCTGCCCCTGCCCTGCGGACCAACTGGCGCGGGCGCCTGAGCGAAAGCAGACGCCGCCAGCAACGCAGCGGCCACTATGGATCGAATCTTCATAAAGTCACAGTACCACCACGGGATGATACAGGTTCGGCAATACGGCCTCGCCGATGGCCACCAGTTCGCCCTCCCGCGTCACCGCCTTGACGTGCCGCGATGCCGGTTGCGAACGGAATGGCGAAGCCGGAAAGTTGCGGCCATGGCGAATCTGCGCGGCCGTCAGCTCGTCCACGAACACGCTCGGGAAGCCCGGCAGCATGTTCGCCGCCGGCACGATGGCGTCCACCAGCCGGTCTTCCGCCGCCAGGGATTCCAGTTGCGCCATGGTCCGCGCCTGCTCGATTTCGAATTCGCCGCTGGCTGTGCGCCGCAGTTCGTCGAGATGCGCGCCGCAGCCCAGCATCTGGCCCAGGTCGTGCGCCACCGAGCGCATGTACGTTCCCCCCGAGCAGTGTGCCCGCAGACGCGCGTACGCGCCGTGCACTTCCACCAGCGTCAGCTCGTACATGTGCACCTTCACCGGCTCCAGTTCCACCGCTACGGATTCCCGCGCCAATTCGTACGCCCGTTTCCCCGCCACCTTCTTGGCGGAAACCGGCGGCGGCGTCTGCATAAACTCGCCGCGAAACTTTTCCAGCGCGCGTTCCAGTTCGCCGGCGTCGATCTCGACCTCCGTCTTTTCGCTGGTGGCTTCACCCGCCCGGTCGTAGGTGCCGGTGGACCACCCGAACCGCACCACGCTTTCATAGATCTTGTCGCTGCGCACGTAGAATTGCGCCAACCGCGTGGCGCGCCCCAGCACCAGCGGCAGCACGCCGGTGGCGATCGGGTCGAGCGTCCCCAGGTGCCCGATCTTCTTCGTCCGGGCGATGCGGCGCATTTTGCTCACCACGTCGTGCGAGGTCCACCCCCCCGGTTTATCGACTACGATCGCTCCGTCCAAGTGTTCCTTTCGAAAAAGGGAACAGACGCATTTTTCGCCGCGAAAAATGCGTCTGTTCCCTTTTTCCCCGTGCAGATATATCCCACAGTGAAATCTCGCTCGCGGTCCAGAAAATCCAAAAACGGCAGAATCAGCGCCGGCGGCACCAGCAAGATCGCGGCGGGAATGAATCCCAACCAGCGCCATCCACCCGAGAAGAATTGCAGGCCGTTGAGCAGCCGCCGGGCCAGCAGCCGGAAGTAGCCGCCGGCCGCGCGCACCTCGATCGCTTCCCAGCCGGCTTTCTCCAACAAGTACGTCAGGCCGTAGCGCGTGAATCGAAAGTAGTCGTGCGGCGCCTGGTGCACTTCCCACTCGTGCGGCGCCGCCACCAGCAGCGAGGCTCCCGGCGCCGCCACGCGCGCCATCTCGGCCAGCGCACTACCCGGCTCGCGCAGGTGCTCGATGGTCACGATATGCAGGATCGCGTCGAAAGCGCCCGTGCGGAACGGCAGCGCGGTGAGATCGGCAATTGCGTCCAGCCGGCTGTAATTCCATGCGGTGTCGCCCACCGCCAGGTCCACGCCGCAATAG